>PMIJ01000185.1 GCA_003157015.1 Bacteroidales bacterium | reverse complement strand
TTAATGCTCGCTGACTCCGCAGCAAGCAACGGAGAACCGATCCGCCACTTGGCGGAGAGCTCGGCGAAGCCAATGCATTCACGGGGATTCAATGAGCGATTCAGACAAAATTGTTTACAACATCAGCGATTGTCGTAAAGTTCGTAATATCATGAATACTATATGGGATTCTTATTTTCGTGCAAGAGAATTGTAAATGGAGGAAAAACATAATAAAAATACTAATCTTGTAAAGGACATTATAATTGGGATGGCCGACGGACTTACTGTTCCGTTCGCTCTTACTGCTGGATTAAGCGGTGTTCTTAATACAAATCATCTGATTATAGTTTCAGGCCTGGCTGAAATAACTGCTGGGTGCATTTCAATGGGCCTGGGTGGCTTCCTGGCAGGGCAATCTGAAACAGAGCATTACGATGCTGAATTAAAGAGAGAATATGAAGAAATTGAGCAAGTACCTCTTACTGAGCTGAAGGAAGTGGAAGATATCTTTTCAGAAATGGGTGTAGAAAAATCTTTAAGCAAACAGGTAGCTTTACAAGTGAGCAGGGACAAAAATCATTGGGCAGATCTTATGATGAAGCTTGAATTAAAGATGGAAAGACCATCAAAAAACCAGGCTGCAATAACTGCCGGTACAATTGCGGTTTCATACCTGGCCGGAGGATTTATCCCGCTATTCCCTTACATAATTTTTGACAATAGTAAAACAGGATTTAATGTTTCGTGCATTGTCACCATAATGGCATTAATCGCATTTGGATACTTCAAAAGCAAAATGACCGGACAACCACCATTAAAAGGAACAATAAAAGTAACAATAACAGGCATTATTGCTGCAGCTGCCGCATTTTTACTGGCAAAAGCAGTAAACGGATAACCCGATAGATTTTACCCGAAAGCATCAAAGAGGGCACAGGTTCAACTCTGCAGCTAAAATATCACTTCAAAGAATATGTGAATAATGTAACTTCTTTAGAAAGTTATATAACAATTATCGGGTAAAAGGTCAACATCTTTGTATTTAATCATAATATGAAAAATGGAAACAACATCAGTTACTACACAAACAAGATGGTCAATTGACCAGGCTCATTGCGAATTTGCCTTTAAAGTAAGGCATTTAATGATAGCACATGTTAAGGGTGTATTTAAAACATTCGATGCAAGTATCTATACAAATTCAAATGACTTTACAACTGCTGAAATCGATTTGTGGATAGATCCAGCCTCCATTGTTACCGGAGATGCAAAACGTGATGAACATTTGAAAAGCAAGGATTTCTTTGATGTGGAAAACCATAAACAGATAACTTTTACATCAAGTACAATGGGAAAGCCGTCAGCTGATGGCAATCAGGAATTATGGGGAGAATTAACCATGCTTGGTATCACAAAAAATGTGAAACTGAATGTGCAATTCGGAGGATTTGTAAAAGACCCTTGGGGAAATGAAAAAGCCGGCTTTACAGTTTCAGGAGCTATTAAAAGAAGCGATTGGGGCCTGATCTGGAATGCAACAATTGAAACCGGAGGTTTAATGGTAAGTGACGAAGTAACAATTTCATGTGAAGTTGAACTTATAAATAAAGGACAGGAAGACATGACGATGAAGCTGGAACAATCGGGCCGATTTAAAGGTGCCTGATTCTGTTTAAATCCATGAGTAATATGAAAAAGGAACTGAACAATAATCCGTTTGATGTAATGAAAGCCAATGAAGAGAAAGATAATCTCCTGGAGTACCCATTATATCCCGATAGTGAAGATATCTACAATAAATTTAAAGAAGAACCGGGCCTGGATCCTGAAGATCCTTCCAAAAGAAAAACAATGGTCGGAATTGATCATGTGGCGTCAGATATTGATAAAGAATCTGGCAACGATTTACCCGGCAGCGATCTGGATATTCCGGGTGCAGAGTTGGATGATGAACTGGAAATGATCGGAAGTGAAGATGAAGAGAATGACTATTATAGCCTAGGCGGAGATGATCACAACGATCTCGATGAAGATAAAGATGATTTGTAGATAAAAAGGTAGTTAGTTCATCGACAATAAGACAGCTGTTCGATTTGATGATTTAAAAATTTAATGCTCTTCATTTCAAATTGCTCTCTGTTTAATCAATTGGCTGTGAAATTATCTGTCATTAAAGGTCATAAAATAAGATCGAAACAAAAAACACCTGAATCGATATTAAAGGAAAAATTAATTTCTTCCGAGCTTCGATATCGCCGCCTTTTTGAATCTGCCAAAGACGGAATACTGATACTTGATGCGATAACGGGAAAGATAATCGATGCTAATCCTTTTCTGATTAATCTGTTAGGGTTCACAAAGGAGGAATTCATTGAGAAGGAGATATGGCAAATAGGATTATTCAGAGATATAGCAGCAAATAAAGAAAAATTTCAGGAATTAAAGCAGCAGGAATATGTTCGTTATGAGAATCTGCCGCTTGAAACAGCTGATGGTCGAAAGATAAATGTAGAGTTTGTAAGCAATGTTTATCTGGAAAACCATAAAAAAATTATACAGTGTAATATTCGCGATATTACGGAACGTAAAAAGAAAGAAAATGCGCTGATCGATTCAGAACTGCGCCGGCGTACTCTTTTGCAAACTATACCTGACCTGATCTGGTTAAAAGATATGGATGGGAAATATCTTTCCTGCAACACTATGTTTGAGCGGTTCTTCGGGGCCAGGGAAGCAGAAATAATCGGCATTCTGGGTATAGGCCGCGATATCACACAACGCAAGCGTTTTGAGATAGAACTGATTCAGTCTAAGGAAAAAGCTGAAGAGAGCGATCTTCTGAAAACAGCTTTTCTTGCTAATATGAGCCACGAGATCAGAACGTCTATGAACGGGATTCTGGGTTTTACAGAACTGCTGAAAGAACCGATGCTTACCGGTGAGGAGCAGAAGGAATATATTGATATTATTGAGAAAAGTGGCGCCCGTATGCTCAATATAATAAACAATATTGTCAGTATGTCAAAAATAGAATCGGGACAAATGGAAATTACTATTTCAGAAACGGATATAAACGAACAGCTTGAGTATATTTTTAACTTCTTCAAACCGGAAGCTGAGAAAAAAAATTTGCAGATTTCCTATAAAAATCCATTACCCTCTCAAAAAACCATTATTAAGACTGACAAGGAAAAAGTCACTGCAATACTCATTAATCTGGTTGAAAATGCTATAAAGTTTACAACATCCGGATTTATTAAATTTGGTTATGAGAAAAAGGCCAACTGGCTCGAATTTTTTGTAAAAGACACAGGGACTGGCGTCACCAGGGAGCAAAAAGATTCTATTTTTGAACGATTCAGGCAGGGCAGCGAATCATTGAGCAGAAATTATGAAGGTGCAGGGTTGGGATTGTCTATATCAAAAGCGTACGTAGAACTTCTAGGGGGTAAAATCTGGGTTGATGATTATTCGGATAGCGCAATTTCAAATATCCCCGGAAAAAGAATCGGCTCAATATTCTGTTTTACTATTCCGTATTATCCAAAACAGCAGGAAAATATTGCCGGTGACAGGGAAAAAGCTATTGCTGCAGGATGCAATGAATATGTTTCAAAACCTATAAATCTAGCAACATTGAACAATTTGATTAAAAAACTATTTACTTAGATAAAAAAATATAAATTATCAGGAACAGACAATAATGGACCCAACCTCAAAACCTTTCTGGAGCGTACCCGTCACAGAATTACTTGGCAATTTTAAATCAACAGCAACAGGACTTACATCGGAAGATGCAAAAAAACGCCTCATTCAGTATGGCTCAAATCGTCTGAAACCTCAGAAACGATCAGACGTTTTTACACTTCTTATCGGGCAGTTCAAAAGTCCTATTATTCTCATTCTCTTATTTGCTACGGGACTTTCATTGTTCTTACATAATATTGTTGACGCTTCAATCATTCTTGCAATTGTACTAATAAGCGGACTGCTTGGATTCTGGCAGGAACATGGTGCATCTGATGCGGTTGCGAAATTACTTGCAATTGTACAGATAAAAACAGCTGTATTACGCGATGGAGGTCAACAGGATATTCATATTGAAGATGTTGTACCGGGAGATATCGTTGTCCTGAGTGCAGGTGATATAGTTCCGGGAGACTGCCTGCTTCTTGAATCTAAAGACCTTTTTGTCGATGAAGCCATGCTTACCGGGGAAACATTCCCGGTTGAAAAAGTTGTTGCAGTGCTGGCGGCAGATATTGCCCTCTCAAAGCGGATCAACTCTGTTTGGATGGGAACACATATAGTAAGTGGAAGTGCTAAGGCTTTGGTCACTCTTACAGGTAAAAATACCGAGTTTGGAAAGGTTTCGGAACGGCTTAAACTCAAACCTCCCGAAACAGAATTTGAACGGGGTATACGGAGATTCGGCTATTTTCTTGGAGAAGTTACGCTATTCCTGGTAGTTATTATATTTGCCATTAATGTATATTTACACAGGCCTGTCCTTGAATCTTTTCTTTTTTCACTGGCCCTTGCAGTAGGGCTGACTCCTCAGTTATTACCGGCTATTATCAGCATCAATCTGGCACATGGTGCAAAAAAAATGGCTCAGAAGAAAGTGATCGTCAAAAGGCTTGCATCTATAGAAAACTTTGGAAGCATGAAT
Organism: Bacteroidales bacterium; assembly: GCA_003157015.1. Classification (GTDB taxonomy): domain Bacteria; phylum Bacteroidota; class Bacteroidia; order Bacteroidales; family VadinHA17; genus LD21. Next base: position 19,709 of record PMIJ01000185.1, on the reverse strand, counting down.
GTTATCTGCTCCGATAAAACCGGTACCCTCACTGAAGGGACCGTTCAGGTAGAATCGGCACTGGATGTTAACGGAGAGGCTAATGATAAGGTATTTCTATTTGCTTATATCAATGCTTTTTACGAAACGGGATTTACAAACCCCATTGATCAGGCTATTCTTAATTATCGTAAGATTGATCTGTCGGACTACCGGAAACAGGATGAAATTCCATATGATTTCCTTCGCAAACGCCTGAGCATAGCTGTCATTAAGGGAGATACTCATTTTATAGTAACAAAAGGTGCATTGACAAACATCCTGGAAGTGTGTTCATCCGCAGAAACCCGTGAAGGAACTATAGTTGACCTCGGATCTGAGAAGGAAAAGATCCAGAAACACTTTGAAGAATTCAGCAATAACGGGTTTCGCACCTTAGGGATAGCCTATAAAAACATGCCGGCGGATACTCCTATAAATAAAAGTGATGAGAAGGAGATGATATTCCTGGGTTTTCTCACACTCTTTGATCCTCCAAAAGCAAATATCATCGACACTATTGCAAAGCTGAAGACTCTTGGGGTATCTCTTAAGATCATCACAGGCGACAATCATCTTGTTGCGGCCAGCATCAGTAAAAAGATGGGGCTGGCCGATAATAAAATAATTAGCGGTCCTGAGGTTCGTCAGATGAGCGATGCAGCTTTGCTCAGAAGTGTTGGTTCCGTCGATGTTTTTGCCGAAATAGAACCCAACCAGAAAGAAAGGATCATTATCGCAATGCGAAAGGCAGGCAATGTTGTTGGATATATGGGAGACGGGATCAATGATGCCTCGGCACTTCATGCTGCAGATGTGGGGATTTCAGTAGATACAGCAGCAGATGTTGCAAAGGATGCAGCTGATATTGTCCTGCTCGAAAAGGACCTGGCAGTCCTGGTTGAGGGTGTCAGAGAAGGACGAACTACATTTGCCAATACTCTAAAATATGTCTTTATGGCCACAAGCGCCAATTTCGGCAATATGTTCAGTATGGCAGGAGTATCGCTTTTTATTCCTTTCCTTCCATTGCTTCCTAAACAGATACTTCTCACCAACCTGATGACCGACTTTCCGGAAATGACAATCGCTACAGATAATGTTGATGAACAGATGATTGACTATCCGCGGCGATGGGACATTAAGGCTATCCGAAAGTTTATGATCACTTTCGGACTGGTGAGTTCATTTTTTGACTACCTGACATTTGGCCTGCTATTGCTTATTTTACATGCAAATGAGGGTCAGTTCAGAACCGGATGGTTTCTTGAATCCGTTATCTCGGCATCAATGATTGTCCTGGTAATCCGGAGCAGAAAACCATTTTTCAGAAGCAAACCCGGCAAATATCTGCTTATAGCAACATTATCGATCGCTGTAATAACATTAATTTTCCCATTCACACCGCTGGGAAAGATCTTTGGATTCAGCCCTCTTGCTCTTTCGACATATTTACTCCTGATGCTGATTGTTATGATCTATATTCTTGCTGCTGAAATTACCAAAAGAATTTTTTACAAGAAGGTTAAATTTTAAAACACCTTACATGCTTAATCCAGGTTATAATAAATAAACTGCTGATTAAATCCGATTTATTGAAAATAAGAGTATTAACCGGATTATAATAGGTACTTTGCCAAATATTAAAATTATAATTATGAGTACAGGAACAGTAAANNTAAATGTTAAACTGGTGTAATTTGAATATTATATAAGACATTTATTATTAAAGGTCCTGTTTTGTGCAGGACCTTTTTTTATTGGACCTGCCCATACCCTCCTCTCCCATTCACCTTTGTGCCGTTGTGCCTTAGTGCCACTGTGCCCTGATATGTAAATAATGTAACATTTATTCATAATTGTATAACTTTTTTACTATGACATTCTTTTACCTTTCAAAAATATTTATAATGAATTTGAAATGAGAAAAGCCGGATTTTTTATATTAATCCTCGGATTGGTTTTAACCATTTTTACCGCTTTTACTTTTTTTACCAGGGAGAAGGTTGTTGATATCGGGAGCCTTAAGATAACTGCTAACAAACCGCATCATCTGAGTTGGTCTCCTCTAATAGGTATTGCCGTTATGGGAGCCGGTGGTGTTGTTTTATTGATGTCTCCTAAAAAATAACAGAATTTTCTAATTGACAGACTTTTGTCCTTCACAAAACATTAGTCAGAAATTGAAATGCTAATAATCAATGAAAATTGAATTTTTCCATATAGGCGCCTTTATCAAATCAATGATCATAATCGGAATACTGAATAAAGGAAGAGGCGAATACTGGAAACTTCTTATTTGGACTCTTTTCAGGAAACCATGGCTGATGGTCGATGCAATTACGTTTGCCGTATACGGATATCATTTTCAAACAATTTACGGATTAAGAAATCATTAATCCAGTTATCTCACTTTTCTTTTTGTCAATTAATCTCCCCCCCTTTTTCTTTATGCTGGTTATAATTATACCGTCGTACAATTGTATCATTATCCCGTTAAACCGTTATGCCCTTTGACCTACATAGCTTTGCGAGTTGGTTTGTGCCGTTATGCCATTGTGCCTTTGTGCCGTTATATGTGAATGATGCAACTTATTTCCATAGTTATGTAACAGATATCGGTATTAATAGTCTCACCTTTGAGGTGTGAAATTTTTTTCACAATAAAAAGTTTAGACATGAAAAAAAATAAAGAGTCAGCCAGAGAGGTTCAGAATAATATTAATTGTGGACCTGATATGGAAAAAAATGAAGAGTTGCAAAATGCAGTTCATTTTGCAATCAGCCGTAAACCACTATTCTTTTCAACATCAGGTGGTGCGTATGCCAGGGTAGGGAAATACATGAAAATATTCAGTTATCTGATCTTGCTTACTGGAATAGGATTAGTCTTCACTTCCTGTTTCGGAGGTTATATGGCAACTGAACCGGCCTATGTTGATTATGCAAGACCTCAAAGACAATACGATAATCAAATCTGGATCGATGGCGACTGGGGCTGGAACAATCAGACTCATGTGTACGTGCAAAAGGCAGGCTACTGGGCACAGCCAAGACAAGGCAGGTCATATGTGGCAGGTAGCTGGAAAACAACTCCGCGTGGGAAATCTTGGACCAATGGTCATTGGCAGAAACAAGCCCGCCAGCCGGACAGCCATGGGAGGTAATTGAATTGAAAATCCATAATCATATTTCTGCAGACAATTTATTTAGAACCACTTTTTAAACTGGCCATTGTCTGCAGGAATTCTGAATATAAAAAATGAAGCCAGGCACGATCAATGCGTCTGGCTTCTGGTTTTAAAAATGCTGTCCACTTAAGTCATCATTGTGCTACGCCTACATAACATTACTCTCTTTTTTATAAACATGTGAATCTTACAAATCAGATAAACAATTATGTAACAATTCTGCTTCCTCAACAACCTACCTTTGTCAGGCAGTGTTTCAATAAATTTATTTATTATGTCGAATCTCCTTTTGATAGATTGTTTTGCTTTGATTAAAGTATGGATTATGGGATTGCTGGTATTCCATTTAAAAGGAATAATAAATATCCTTCCCATAATATCAATATTTGCGTTTTCGATCAGGTTTCTTTATAACAGGTCATTTTCACAAAATAATTACTAAAAACCTTTTAACCTTATGGATCTCTTTAAATACACAATGTTCTTTTAATTTAATAATATCATGCTTCCCTACAACATTAAGTTTATTCAGATTATTTAAGAAGATGAAGCTCTATATTAAAAATATGGTATGCAGCCGATGTAAAGAAACAGTTAAAACTGAACTCGACAAATTAGCTGTACAATATGTATCGGTAGATTTAGGCGAAGTAATTACCCGGAAAAAACTTACGTCTGAGCAGCATCATTTATTGAAATCGTCATTGGAACAATTTGGATTTGAATTGATAAATAACGAAAAGAATTATCTTATTGAAAAACTGAAAAGAGCCATTTTTGATCTGGAGATGTTTTCCGACGAAGAGTTGAAAACAAGTCATTCTGATTTCATCAGTCTGAAAGTAAATGACAACTTCATTTCCCTTAACACCCTCTTTTCAGAGATAGAGGGCATTACAATTGAAAAATATATAATCAAACAAAAGGTTGAACTGGTAAAAGAACTGCTCGGACATAATAATCTCAATATTACAGAAATAGCGGTGAAAATGCATTATAGCAATGTGGCACACTTATCCAGCGAATTTAAAAGTGTTACAGGTCTGACACCAATACACTTCCGGCAACTGCGTCATATCAGTTACAAAAATCAGGCTATCAGTTGAATAAAATTAAATAATAATCTAATTCAATGAATACGAAGCAGCTCGAACATCCAAACAGATTTGCAGAACATAAAAAAAGGGTTTATAAAAAAAAAATAAATTCAAAATCAATGAATACGCAATTAAATAATTCTGCGGATACTGCAACCTCTGAAAAAACCCTCAGGCTGAAGATACAGGAATTAGCTGACCTCAATGCAAGTCTGGAAATAAAGGTTGAACAGCGTACAAGCAAACTTTTGGAAATTGTCTCAACAAACGGGAAATTTCTTTCAATCATCGCTCATGATCTGAGAAGTCCTTTCAGCTCAATATTAGGCATTCTTGAACTACTGAAGATGAGCCTGAAGGAATTCAATAAAGAGGAAATTGAAGAATATATCGACATTGTTTATAATTCAGCAAATAACACTCTTATACTTCTCGACAATCTTCTCGTATGGGCTGTTTCTCAAAATAAAGAGAAAAATTTTAATCCGGTTAAAATTAATTTGTACGATTTGTTGCGGGAAGAAATTGAAAATCTTAAAACCTTAGCCGGACAAAAGCAAATTGAAATGAGCCATTCTGTTGAACCCGGTTTGAATGTTTCAGCAGATCTTCAGATGGTTAAAACAGTTCTCAGAAACCTTATTAACAATGCAATTAAATATTCAAATCCAAACGGCGAAATCAAAATAGATGCATGTGAACTTAAAAAATTTGTCGAAGTATCGGTAAGAGACAATGGAATCGGAATTTCAGATGAAAATCAGAGAAAACTCTTTAAAATTGACTCATTTCATTCAACCCCGGGTACTCACGATGAAAAGGGTACCGGATTAGGTCTTTTGCTCTGCAAAGAATTCATTGAACTCCATGGCGGAAGCATCCGGATAGAGAGCCGGCAAGGGAAAGGAAGCCTGTTTGCATTCACCTTACCACACTATATATAGTTAACAGTCTCCATTATTAAGATTTTCAGTTTACATGTAAATTATGTAACAATTTGTAAAAATTATGTAACAATTCTGACTTTAAAAACCAAGATTTTTATTGAATCAAAGTATAAAAATTAAACAATGAAAATTCTTATTGCCGGATTTCTTGCATTATTAGGGTGGGGAGCTTTATCAACTCATTTCTATGTGTGTGAAATAAGAGGATTTTGTCATGAACCGGTCCCTTCTCTAACCAATGTAGTCACTCCTGAAACAATGATCGCTCATGATAGTTTAAACAAGCCTGTTGCGGTTGAAAAGGAAACAATCCCCCAAAGCATGCTGATCTATTTTGCGTTTGATAAATCTGAATTCAACTCCGGTACTATTACCGATAAGTATCTGAACGAATCAAAAAAATTTCTCGATCAAAACCAGATGGCGAAGCTCACGCTTACCGGGCATACCGATGCAGTAGGATCGGATGAATATAACCAGGCCCTGGGTCTTCGTCGTGCACAAAGTGTACAGTTATATTTTGAGAGCAGGGGAGTAGCTGCTAACCGTATCATTGTTGATTCGAAAGGACCAAAAGAACCTGCTGATAAAAATAATACAACAACAGGAAGAGCAAAGAACAGGAGAACAGTAATAACGATTAAATAATAAAAGAATGAATACCTTAACAATTCTTCTGGCACAGACAAAAAGTGCAGCAACTTTTGAAATAATTTTCATGCTTCTGGGTTGTGCAATCATAGGGTATCTGACCTCGTGGCTTTATTATAAGTCAATTTATGAAAAAAGAATTAAATATATTGAAGCAGAAAAGCATGAATTGAATAACCGCATTGTAAACCTCGATGCTGAAATTTTTAATCTGAAAAAAAGTCTGAGTGATAAGATTGAAGTGGCTGACCATCTCATTCTCGAAATAAAAGCTCTTAAAGCGCTCCATGAAGAGGCTGTCCATGAAACAGACGATATGGCATTGAAGAACAAAAGAAACGAACAATTACTCTATGAAAAGGATGAAGCCCTGGTTAATATAGCTCAGCGGAAACACCTTCTCGATTACAAAAGTTTTGGAATAGCAACAGAGTCAGAAAAGGATGACCTGAAAATGATTAGCGGTATTGGTCCGTTTATTGAGGAAAGACTACATGCACTGGATATTTTCACATTCAGCCAGATCAGCAAATTCACTTCTGAGGATATTAATACAATAAATGATGCTATCGAATACTTCTCAGGCAGGATTGAAAGGGACGAATGGGTGGCACAGGCCATGGAACTGGTTCGCAGGGAAGATCTGAGAGGTGAGCTCTTTAAACGCATAAGTGAAAGAAAAACAAAGATCTACTACGATAGAATAGGCTTTGCAGGGAAAGAAGAAGCAGATGATCTGACCATTATCAGCGGAATCGGAGGATGGATCCGCGAAAAACTTAACGCACTTGATATCTTCACATTCAGGCAGATAAGCAATTTTACTAAAGAAGATATTGTTACAGTTACTGAAGCAATTGAGTATTTTCCTGGCAGAATTGAAAGAGATGAATGGATACTTCAGGCTCGGGACCTGATCAGGATTGCTGGTAAAAAATCTGACCTCCTTAAGCGTATACGCGACAGAAAAGGTAGAATCTATTACGACAGGCTGGGTATTGCACATAAATACGAGGCTAATAATTTAACTCTCATAGACGGACTTGGATTATGGGTCGAGGAAAGGTTAAATACGCTCGGAATATATACGTTCAGCCAGATCAGCAAGCTCACTCATACTGATATTGAAACAATCACCGAAGTTCTGGAAATAATACCTGGTCGGATCGAGCAGGATAACTGGGTAGGTCAGGCCCGCGAACTCGTAAAAAACAATATAAATGCACCATCAATAATCCCTTAATCATAAAAATCACTATCTTAGATACTTAATTGAACATTTTAAATATTTAATATAAATTTATTGGTGAAATCAAACGAAATCAAATCGAAAATATCATTAAAAGAAAAATCTTTTGAAGCTGATAGCAATTTGTTTCCAATAGTAGGAATTGGCGCATCAGCCGGTGGTCTGGAGGCATTGGAACAATTTCTGGGTAATGTTCCTGAAAACAGCGGTATGGCGTATGTGGTTGTTCAACATCTCGATCCTACTCACAAAGGAATGTTGCCTGAGTTGCTTCAGCGGATTTCCAAAATGAAAGTTTTCCAGGTAAAAGACCGTATGGTTGTAATAGCAAACTGCGTTTACGTTATTCCGCCAAATAAAACCATGTCGATATCCAAAGGGATACTTCGCCTGTATAAACCTGTACTTGAAAGAGGACAACGCCTTCCGATTGATTTCTTCTTGCTTTCTCTTGCTGAAGACCGGAAAGAACTTGCTGTTGGTCTTATTCTTTCGGGAATGGGTTCAGACGGAAGCCTCGGTATTCGTGCCATAAAAGAAAAAAACGGGATAGCTATGGTGCAGGATCCGACAAATGCGAAATTCGACAGCATGCCGCGTAATGCCATCAATTCAGTTTCAGTTGATATAGTGGCTCCGGTAAACGAACTGCCGGGCAGACTCTATGAATTCCTAAAACACATTCCTGTTCTGAGTACTATTCAGGATGTAGAGATTAAAGACAAAAGTTCACTTGAAAAGATTATTAGTCTGCTTCGGACCTATACAGGTAATGACTTTGGATCATATAAAAAGAATACTGTATACCGTCGTATTGAAAGGCGTATGGCTATACATAAAATTGATAAGATTGCTTCATATGTACTTCTTTTGAATGAAAATCCTAAAGAAATTGAGATCCTTTTCAAGGAATTATTGATAGGTGTAACTAATTTTTTCCGCGATGCTGCAGTATGGGAAAAATTAAAAGAAACAATCTTTCCCGCTATTATAACAAAACTCCAGCCAGGGTCAATTCTCAGGGCATGGATACCAGGATGTTCAACCGGTGAAGAGGCCTACTCATTGGCAATAGTGTTTAAAGAAGTACTTGAAAAAATCAATCCACACGGTGGTTTCTCTTTACAAATATTTGCCACAGATCTTGATAATGACGCAATTGAAATTGCGAGAAAAGGTGTTTTCCCTGCAAGTATTGCTTCAGAAGTATCGCCCCAACGGCTGAAACGATTTTTCCTTAAAACTGATGAAGGCTATTTTATCAATACAGAAATAAGGGAAATAGTTGTGTTTGCACAGCATAATATTATTATGCATCCTCCTTTCACCAAGATCGATATCCTTTCATGCCGGAACTTGCTTATTTATTTGGAACCCGATTTGCAAAAGAAGATGATAGGACTGTTTTACTATTGTCTTAACCCTGAAGGAATCATGCTCCTGGGTAGTTCTGAAACTCTTGGAACACAAAGTCATCTTTTTACTTCTTTAGATTTGAAATTGAAAATTTATAAACGAGCCGCTACCCTTCTGACTCCTGATTTATTCGAATTCCCTAATTCATTTTCCAGAACAAAAACAGCCAGTTTTGAAAGAGAAATTTCTTCCATATCAGCCGTGAATATTCAGACACTTGCCGATCAGCTGTTATTGCAACACTATTCACCGGCAGGAGTTCTGGTAAATGAAAATGGTGATATAATTTATATAAGCGGGCGTACGGGAAAATATCTCGAGCCATCAGTAGGTAAAGCTAATATGAATATTTTTGCAATGTTACGCGAAGGATTAAGGAACGATTTTCCCAGCGCTTTCCAAAAAGCAATATTGAAACAAGAAACTGTAGTATTACATAATCTGAAAGTTGGTACAAATGGCAGCGCTGAAACCTTAAATCTGAGTATTCAGTGGATAAGTAAACCCGAACCTCTGAAGGGTATGTTAATGATTATCTTCACTGATTTAAAGGAAACAACAATAAATAAACTGCAGTCAATAAAAAATAAAAAACACACAGACAATATCCGGCAACTAGAGCTGGAGAAAGAGTTAAAGTACGCACGTGAAAAAATACAGGATATTCTTGAAGAAATGCAGTCCTCTCAGGAGGAGTTAAAGTCAGCAAATGAGGAATTGCAATCTACTAATGAAGAACTACAGTCAACAAATGAAGAGCTTATGAGCTCGAAAGAAGAAATGCAAAGTCTTAATGAAGAACTTCAAACCTTAAATGCTGAATTGCAGACTAAAGTAGAGGCCTTTACAAGTGTTGACAGTGATATGAAAAACCTTCTCAACAGTACTGATATCGCTACTCTATTTCTCGATAAAGAACTGAATATCCGTCGGTTTACTATCCCGGCAATCAAAATATTTAAACTGATAAAAAGCGATATCGGCAGGCCCATTACTGACCTGGTTTCGGACCTTATTTACCCCGATTTGCCTGATGATGCCCTCAGCGTACTAAATACTCTGATGTTTTTAAAAAAACAAGTTCCTACAAAAGACGGTCGTTGGTATTCCGTTCGTATTATGCCTTACCGTACACGCGACGACAAAATAGATGGTGTTGTTATAACTTTTTTCAACATATCTGATCTTAAGGAGGTTGAAGTAAAGCTTCATGAAACAGAACAAATGAATGCTCTACTACTGAATTCATCTTCCGATATTATTATTAAATTGTCGGCTGATTGGAAAATACTTGAGGTTAACCCATCGGCAGAACAATATCTGGGAAGAAAACAAAAAGAGATGATAAATAAAAATTATATTCAGATGTTTATTCCTGAGCCACTAAGGAAAAAGGCCGGGGATGATATGAATAAAATATTAAGCGAATCTCAGGATTCAAGTTTAAAAATGAAGGTGAAAACAGCAGAAGGAAAACTGATTGAAGCTGATTGGTCCGTAATAGTTCTGCTGGATATTTTTAAAGTACCCTCTGGAATTATATTATCACTAAAAAAATAGAACACTATGAATAGAGAAAAACGAAATTTTACTGATGACCAGATGCTGCGTAGAAATGCAGAAGAATTACTGAAAAAGAAGCAGGACAAATTGAATAAGTTGGTCGTTGAAACTGATTCTGTTAAGTTGCTTCATGAGCTTCAGGTTCACCAGATAGAATTGGAAATGCAGAATGAAGAACTGATCGCTGCAAATGAAGCTGCTGAAACTGCTCTTAGAAAATATACAATGTTATACGATTTTGCTCCCATGGGATATTTTACTCTTGATCCCGAAGGGAATATTTATGAACTGAACTTTACCGGCGCAGAAATGCTGGGAGATAAACGTTATAGCCTGGTAAACAGCAACTTTAAGCTTTTTATCTCAGAAGATTCACGACCGGTCTTCGATAAGTTTTTCAGCAAAATCTATTCCAAAAAAGGCAAGGAAGCTTGCGAAGTGGTACTTGGCTACAATGGTAATCCTGCCAGCACTGTCTACATGGAAGGAGTTGTTACAGGGGATGACAAGAATTGCCTGTTGTCGGTTGTTGATATTTCGGGGTTTAGAAAGTAATTTAAACTTAAATATTTCTTAACCCACCCTCACGGGGCTGTTGAAAAAGTATTCTTTAACCACAAAGTACACGAAGAAGGCTCAAAGGGCACAAAGTTAAAACCTTATAATTCATCCCGATAGCTATCGGGACTTTGTGTTCTTTGTGTAATTCCTTTGTGAATTTTGTGGTTAATGGATTCCAACTATTTCAATTCCCCAATATTTATATATGGCTCTTTCAGAACCCATTAATTATTGTAAGTAATATTTTTTCGCTCTAACTCTCTACCTTTCCATGCAGCAGCAGATTAATCGCGTCACTGAAGGAGCCTGCACGGATCACCTTACCTGTGTTTACGAAGAAAATCTCGTCGGCATTTTCTATAGTATTTAAACGGTGCGCTATTATCACACGGGTGGTCGATTCTGGAAGCTTTTTCAATATGCTGTCGAGCAACTGTTCTGTTACGGTATCAATGTTTGCTGTGGCTTCATCAAGGATTAGCAATTCCGGTTTGCGAAGAACCGCACGCATGAAAGCAATTAATTGTTTCTGCCCCAGACTGATACCATCTCCTGTAGTTTGAACTTTTGTGTCCAGACCCTTGTCGAATCTTGCCAGAAGGCTTTCCAGTCCGGCTTCCGAAATAGCACCCGACAATTGTTCATTGGAATAACTTTTATACCCGGCATTACCATAAAGAATGTTATCACGTACAGTTCCTGAAAACAGAAATGGTTCCTGAAGAATAAATCCTATCTTCCTGGTTCGCTCTTCAGCCTGATATGAACGTATGTCTTTACTATCTAACAATATTGTCCCCCTGGTCGCATCATATAACCTGGCAATGAGAGATGCTGTGGTGGTCTTGCCTCCACCCGTCGGACCCACAAACGCATAGGTTTTACCACGTTCAAGATCGAAGTTAACCTTATGTAAAACATCTTTGCCATTAGGATATTTGAAAGAAACATTCCCAAAATGCAAGTACGACTTGCTCGTTTCACATTTTAGGTCTTCCATTATATGTAAATTGGTTTCCAGCGATAATAATAAAGAAATACGATCCCAGCCGGCCATAGCCACCTGGAAGTTTGCCCACAAAGCTGCAAGCTGGCGTAAGGGATTGTAGAAGTTGGTGACATATGAAATAAAGCTTATCAGCAACCCTATAGAAAAATGGCCTTTCACAATAAGATAAACCCCAAACGTAAGCACTATCAGCTGACCAATATTAGCTGCGAGCGTATAAACAGGAGTGAACACGTTATTTGCAACACCTGCCTGAACCGACTTGGTATAATTATCATTGTTCGCCTCCTCAAATCGCTTCCGGAAATAGTCACGACGGTTAAAGGCAATGATTACCTTAAAGTTGGCCAGACTTTCCTGGATCTCAGCGCTCAGACTGCCCGTACTTTTCAGACTGGCTGCATTCTTTCGTTTTACCCATGGTGAGATTGTTTTAGTAAATACCCATACGATAAGCGCAGGAGAAAGTGCGGCAAGTCCCAATGGCAGATTTATGCATAACAGGATGATTCCAGCTCCTGTCATGGTGAATATGCTTCCAATGAACTGCATCAGGGATTGCGAGAAAAACTGGTTTACCTTATCGGTATCATTGTTTATCCTTGATATAAGATCGCCGGCTTTGTTCTGGTTAAAAAAGTCGACGGGAAGTTCCTGGAGTTTATTGAATACCGCGTTCCGCAGGCTGTACAGCATACGTTGCCCTATACCACCCATCATACGCATCTGAGCATAGTTCACTACAAATGCTATACTATAAAGAGCAAGCAGGATACCTGAAAAAACCAACACGCCATGGTATTGCTTTGTCTGAATATAAGTATCAATAGTATACCCAATTAGATATGGCCCAAGCAAACTTAAACCGGCATTCAAAAAAATGGCAGCAAAAGCAATGATAAGATTACGACGCTCTTCACCGATAATATTTATCAGTTTCCTGAGCGAAGCAAGATTCGAAACTTTTTGCGCCGTTTTGCCGGATATCTGGTTTAAATTATAATTCATAATGCTGAGTGCTTCTTTGTGAGCTGTAAATCTGAATATATTCAGGTGAGCTCTCCTTCAATTCCTTATGTGTACCGGTCGCAATAACTTCTCCTTCCATCAACAATATTATCTGTTCAAAATGCCTTACCGGAGCTATTTTTTGAGTGACCGAAATCAGGGTCAGACCCGGATAGTTGTTTTCAAGATTGCAAAGGATCTTGTTTTCAGTCTTCTTGTCAACCCGTGATGTGAAATCGTCAAGAAGAAGAACTCTGGGATTTATTGCCAAAGCCCTCGCCAGCATTATTCGCTGTTTTTGTCCGCCTGAAAGACTTGTTCCCCTTTCAGAAACAATCGTGTCGAGTTTCTGAGGCAGTGATTCAATAAAATCACTTAATTCGGCTGTTGCAATAGCTTTCTCAAGAGACTCTTTCGTCACCTCGTCGTTAAATGCAATGTTTTCGCGAAGACTCATATTAAAAATTACACTGTCCTGAAAAACAAAGCCAATCTGGCTGTGAAATATTTCTTTCGTGTAATTGTCTGAGGGTATGCCATCGAATTCTATTGTACCCGAATTTGGAGAAATAAGGTTGGTAAGCAGGTATAATAACTGGCTTTTGCCTGCAGCAGTTGGTCCGATGATGGCCGTTTTGCTTCCCGCTTTAATTGAGAATGAAATATTCTTCAATATCGGTTTGTCTCCATAAAACAATGAAACATCCTTCAACACTATATCACCTTTTATATTGCTGTCTATAGTTCCTGCCTTATCCTCTGGCGGGGCTTCAAGCACTTCATTTATCCTTGTATACGAAGCAGAAGCCTGTGCGATGATGTTGCTCATAAAACCAATCATAAGGATCGGAAAGATCAGCAGAAACAAATAGCTGTTAAAAGCTGCGAAATTTCCAAGCGACATGGTACCCGCAACAACAAAATGTCCTCCCAGGGCCAGTATCGTTACTACCGCCATATTAGAAACAAACATTATTACCGGAATAAGTGTGGCAAATAATCTCAGAATTGATAACCCAAGATTTCGTGAGACCAGATTAGTTTCCAGAAACTTTATACTCTCAGGCTGCTGTGAGTTCAATACCCTTATTAACGCTGAACCCATAATACTTTCGTTAATAATTCTGTTGAGCGAGTCAATTACTTCCCTTCCTTTCCTGAAAAGCACCCTCACCTTTTTTAATACAAAAAAGAATGCACCTCCAATGACTGGGACTATTGAAATAACCGCCAGGGCAAGTTTCCAGTTTATAAGAACAAGAAGAACGGAAGTGCCGACAATAACAAACACCGATGAGATAATGGTTACAAAAGCCATTGAAACAAACATCTTAACAGAGTCAATGTCAGAAGTAAGGTTTGTTAACAGTTTCGAAGGGTTTGACTTGAGTACAAAAGCATAAGTCTGCCGCGATATTTTATCGGAAAGACGTGTTCGCAAATCCCTGCCTACCCGCTCTGAGGTATATGTCTGGAGTATGTTTTGCAGGAATGTAAACAGAAAGATTAAAGAGGCAGCCAGCAAAAACTGAAAAATAACGGATTCAAGATCAAACTTTTTTGCCGAAAAAGAATCAATGCCATGTGCAATGATCTTTGGTATAAGCATGTTTATTCCGCTACCCAGCAGGGCCATAATAATTAAAATGACCACTGTTCCGGTGTAGGGCTTCAATAATCCAAAAATACTTGGTTTGGGAGTTTTATCGTTTGAAGGTTTTGAGACAGCTTTATCCATTTCTAAATCCAATAATTTGCAAAGGAATTCAATAAAGCCTATAATTCAATAAAAAAATCGGTAATATCATATTATTTACCGGTAAGTGCACCTATCGGGTCATAACCACACTTACCGAACCTATCTTTCCTCCCATGGGAGGATTCATCTTTGATACCTTGACAGTAATCTTTTCCACACCCTCCATTTCAGCATAAATCGCATCCAGAATCCTACCCGCAATATGTTCCAGGAGGTGAGATTTCATTTCCATCTGCGACTTGACTATATCATATACTCTTTGATAATTAACAGCATCTTTAAGATTATCGCTCGCTGCAGCCATGTTCATATCTGTTTCGATTGTAAGGTCTACCAGGAACTTGTTCCCGACAATACGCTCCTCTTTAAAATGGCCGTGAAAAGAGTAAAACTCCATATTTTCGATCTGGATCAGTCCCATAATGCTTATTTTTTAAGTAAATCGCTCGAAAATCAATGGATTCCTTTTACATAAACTTTTATTTAAAATAATTGATGATTTATTTGGTTTATATTATAAACTAGTTTATATTTGTGACATATTTATGTTCTTAGTTATTGAATTATAAAAATAAACATTATTATGGAAAACGATGAAAAAATGATGACGGGCGAAGAAAGCCTTAAAATCATAACAGAAATGATCAACAAAACAAAAGTCAGTATCCGTCAGGGAAGCTTTCACCTGCTCTTCTGGGGATGGCTCCTGATAGTATGCAGCCTTTCGGCATGGCTTCTTGCAAATTACACCAGCTATGCTCACCCTTACTTTGTGTGGTTCCTGGTTATACCGGGTGCTTTTGTATCAATGATTTATGGGTTTGTAAACGGGCGTAAGGAAACTGTTCACACCTATGCCAATATGTTATATATGTGGACATGGATCGGATTTCTTATAGCAGCAACAGTACTTTTCATTATTCAGGCGAAAAGCATGCAAACTGTAACCCCCTATATTCTTTTGCTAGCCGGATTTCCAACGTTTCTTTCAGGGTTCATTATTAAATTCAGACCATTAATTGCCGGAGGTATCTGCTTCTGGATAATAGCTCTACTTGTTCATTTTGCAGGGCCATCTCTGGCTCCTTTGGGAACGCCTGTAGCTATGCTCATTGGATATCTCATTCCGGGTTATATGTTAAAAAATAAAGTAAATCATGACAAGGTTTAAAGAACTTGACCCTATACTGCATTCACAGCTCCGCCTTGCAATAATTTCTTTGCTTGTCGGCACGGAAGCTGCAGAATTCACGTTCATAAGGGAACAGACTGGCGCAACAGCGGGAAATCTCAGTATACAGATAACAAAACTAAAGGAGTCGGGATATATTGAAGTGACAAAAAAATTCAGGAATAACTATCCACAGACTATTTGCAACATAACCCCGTTGGGAAAAGAGAAATTTACCGAATACATCAACTCTCTTAAAGACTACCTGAGTCCTGGCAACTAACCTTTGCTCTGTGAAACTCAGTGCTTCTTTGTGAACCTCCGTGTCAGTTCTTGATTTTCAGTTACACAGAGTTACACGGAGAAGCACGGAGAGCCACAGAGAATAAAAGCTGCACCATTTAGTTGAATTGTCCAGGAAACTGGAATATTTGTTCCTGTAAATGAGATTGTGAGTAAAAAAATCCCCTTGTTATTAACTCAAATTCATCCTATTTTTGCATTCTTAACAATTTTAAGGATGAACGACGAAATCATAAGGGATAAAGAAGAAATTAAACCCTCTAAAAGTTTTATTGAACAATTTATTATTGAAGATCTGAAAGCCGGGGAAAATAATGGGGCGATTACTACCCGTTTCCCCCCTGAACCCAATGGTTATCTTCATATCGGCCACGCTAAAGCCATCTGTCTCAATTTTGGCATGGCCTTGAAATACGGCGGAAAATGTAATCTGCGGTTTGATGATACCAATCCTATAAAAGAAGATGTTGAATATGTTGATTCAATTAAGGAGGATATTCATTGGCTTGGTTTTGACTGGAAGGACAGGGAATACTACGCATCTGACTATTTTAGTAATTTATTTAATTTTGCTGTAGAGCTTATCCAGAAAGGTCTCGCCTATGTAGATGATCAGCCTGCCGATCTTATTTCAGCACAGAAAGGTACTCCTTCTCAACCCGGAACAGAAAGTCCTTACAGGGACCGTATGGCAGACTTGAATATTGAGCTGTTCGGAAGGATGAACAAAGGTGAATTTGAAGAAGGAAGCCGTGTTCTCAGGGCGAAAATTGATATGACTTCACCTAATATGCATATGCGTGATCCTATAATTTACAGGATCATTAAATCGCCTCATCATCGTACAGGCACTAAATGGAATGTTTACCCTATGTACGATTTTGCTCACGGACAAAGCGATTATTTTGAAGGAGTAACACATTCACTTTGCACGCTTGAATTTGAAGTTCACCGTCCTCTTTACGACTGGTTTATTGACCAGCTCAAAACCAATGATTACAGACCGCGACAGATCGAGTTTAACCGATTGAATCTTACCTATACCATGATGAGCAAAAGAAAACTGCTTGAACTGGTTCAGGAGGGAAAGGTAAGAGGATGGGACGATCCCAGGATGCCAACCTTATGTGGTCTCAGAAGAAGAGGCTATACACCCGAATCAATAAAACGGTTTGTCGATCTGATCGGTTATACAAAGGTTGAAGCTATAAATGATGTCTCTCTTCTGGAACATGCTGTGCGTGAAGATCTTAATTTAAGAACCCCCCGCGTATTCGGAGTGTTGAATCCCCTTAAAGTGATTATTAAAAACTATCCGGAAGGAAAAGTTGAAGATGTTGAACTTATAAATAATCCTGAAGATGAAACTATGGGGAAACGACTAATTCCATTCAGCCGTGAAGTGTATATTGAACAGGATGATTTTATGGAATTACCTCCTCACAAATTTTTTCGTCTCGCCCCGGGCATGGAAGTGCGTTTAAAAGGTGCATATATTATTAAATGTGAAGGCTTTAAAAAGAACGCATCAACAGGAGCAATAGAAGAGGTATATTGTACTTACGACCCTGAAACCAGGAGTGGTGGAAATATTTCAGAGAAAAAGGTAAAGGGGACACTTCACTGGGTTTCGGCTCAGCATGCTGTTGATGCTGAAGTGAGGTTATATGACAGGCTATTCAATCATGAAGATCCGGCTGGAAGTAAATGTGAAGATTACCGTACATTGCTGAATTCCGATTCATTAAAAGTGCTAACAGGGTGTAAAGTAGAACCGTCACTTGGATCGGCAAAACCACTGGATAAGTTTCAGTTTCAGAGACTTGGGTATTTTTGTGTGGACTATGATTCAACTCCGGAAAAACTTGTTTTTAATCGTACCGTTCAATTAAAAGATACGTGGTCGAAAATAAATAAATAATTTTTTTATATTTGCCCCTCGAAAATTGTCCCGTAGTGTAATTGGCAACACGTCTGATTCTGGATCAGAAGAGTTCAGGTTCGAAACCTGACGGGACAACTGACAAATAAGCGCAAACAGACATATATTGACTGAATGCGCTTATTTATTTTAATGGTTACTGAAACTATACTGAAACATTTCTTGCTTTTAACAAGGAGCATCAGTAGGACACGGCCATACTCTATATGATTCAACTTCAAATATAATTTTCCCACCTGCAGGAAATTTTATACCAACTGATTTTCTTTTTGTCGAATTGGGCCCCATAAGAGGATGCATATTACCATCAAAATCGAAATCTCCAGAATCAGTTTCAATTCCAGAAGAGTCTAGACATCTATACTTAATAGTTACAAACATTATCTTCTCACTTGTCCTATTAACTATTGAAATATTTAAAAGTTCTTTTTCTCCATCCAAAGTAGAAACATACTCTGGATTTCTAAACGTTATTTCATTGCAATTTGAACATTCAAAAGATGCGCTAATAGGTTTTTTATTTGTATTGCAATTTTCAGAAATCTGTTCATATGCTTGTTTGATGCCCATTTCACCTGCTTTGCTCCAATCTGAACAATCACCTTCAGTATCATTTAAGAAATTTTTCACAATCCCTCTATTATAATATACGAAGCCATTCTCATAATTATTCTCCAATGCCTTATTAAAATCTGATAAAGCGTTCAGATAGTTTTTGAGACAGATCCTTACTGTACCTCTAACAGCATATGAAAACCCATCTTGATTAATACTCAACGCTTGATTACAATCATTTAAAGCTCCAATATAGTCTTTAAGTTCTAATTTACATCAGAAAAAAATGCCCACTTTTACTCTGTAGGAGAAAGGGGGTACTTACAGGCTGCTAACATCAGGATAGAATTGTCTATGAAACAATTCCTGGTAGATTGGTAGGCTTTGTCTTGTCATAAGTAAATTGTCAAGGTGATCAATCCTAGTAGATGGAAGGGGTTGTCTCGGTTAAATAATTCTACTTTTTCTGTTATGGTTAGTGTTTAAAAATTGTCTAACCTGCAGGCAATTGAGACATTAACCATATCGGCCCGGCGGTTTGGTGAGTTACCGTCCTCGTCCGGATAGGCATGAGTTTTTGCAAAGCCCGGGGATGTTTGTGAATTTTGGGTCACGATGAAACTTAATTAACCAAACCGTCCGAGCTTACCGTTATTTTAATTTATTTTCAAGCTAGTCCAGATTTCCATTAATAAGAGAATAAATACACTCTTTTATATCATTTGTGATCTTCCCTTGGACCTCAAATAAAACTATTGTCAAGCTTACCGAACTTAAAACTATTTACCTGATTAATTGTTATAATTATCCTATTGAGTAAACAAAATTGATGGCAATATGTAATTAAACGTAAAAATAAAGAATTATGAAAAAAATTAAATCAAGGATGCTTTTTGTGATAGTGTTGTTGTTGGTATTTTGCTTTAATACCTTTTCACAGGTGAACGCTGCAAAAGATTCAGTTATTGTAATAAAACGATTCCTGGTTGAGCGTACCTTCCCCTCTGGACTTAATATTCCTGTAAATGAGGAAGGAAGTAAAATATGTTTGTCTGTAGTTTCAAAAAATGCCGCAGATAATGTAACCTGGATACATTCTTATGTAACTAAAGACAAGAAGAAAACCTTTTGTATTTACGATGCCCCATCAGAGGAAGCAATTCGGAAATCGGCAAAAGCCAATGGCCTCCCAGTTGATAACATAACAGAAGTAAGTGTTCTGGATCCCTATTTTTATAAATAATATCATTAGTGTCCACTTAATATTTT
>PMIJ01000047.1:4605-4949 GCA_003157015.1 Bacteroidales bacterium | reverse complement strand
TACCGCCTTTCTTAATGCTCTCTGCTACGAAAAGTTGTAAATTTAGAGCTTTACCACCGCACGGTTTTTAGCTAAACAGAGAAGACTTGGAATGTTTGGCTAAAAAGGAGATTTCAATTAGTAGGAAGAATGTACAAATTGAAAACCCCTCCCCTATTGCCAGGAAAGATTTAGCCGCTTTCTCGCTTGCACTCGAACCGGCTAACACTTTCCTTTTGTTAGCTATCCTAAATTTCGTGATCCTCGCTCCCGCCCTGGAAACTCTAAAACTCGCTACCGTTTATAAAAGAAGAACAGTAAAAAACAGCGGTATTCGGCTGCGCCTCATGGTCATTTAACCAGAA
>PMIJ01000047.1:0-4529 GCA_003157015.1 Bacteroidales bacterium | reverse complement strand
ATCGGCTCAGTGAAGCCAGTTGCAAAGGTTGGTGATTCTAAAGTTCTTAACTTTACTGTAGCTGCTGATAAACACTTCACCGCAAAAAACGGTGACAAAGTCTCTGAAACTACGTGGTTCGAGTGTGCACTCTGGAACCGTGAAAAAGTCTTCCCCTTCCTTAAAGTAGGAACGCAAGTTACCATACAGGGGGACATTTCAGCAAGGGCTTACATCGACAAAGAAGATGCTAAAAAAGCAATTGCAGTTCTTACCTGTACTGTTGATACAGTAGAATTTCAAAGTAAAGCAAAATCTGAAGAAAAGTAAATTAGGGGGCGATGCCCCCTTTTTTTGTGGTTAAACCTTAAAGAAATGAGAATCCCCTGAATAACGATTTTAAGGGGCTTCTTTTAATCTATCGCTACTTCGGGATGCGATTTCCCATTGAAACCTATTCGTATCCCTTTGCGACCTCTTAAGAGGATATTAGGAGTTATTATGAAATGCCATGTACCTTGAATAAGTTTAAAGGGTCATAATCTTCGATTTACCATCGTGAAAGTCTTAGGAACTTTGATTGAAAGAAACTGCCACTTAATACTAATAATCTCTATACTTGCAAAGCAAAATGTAAACATAACAACATAACAACATACTGACATGTTGTTATGTTGACATAGTAACTTATTTCAAGTTTACTGTAAAATGCCATTTACCCAATAAGCCTATTCTGGATTCATAATCTTTGATTAGCAATGAAAGTCTTAGGAACTTAATTGAAAGAAACTACCACTTACTCCAGTGATATTTGCTTTAAATATCAAACATAATACCTATGTAAAAGTTTAATATATTTCAGAATTTCAATTTCTGTTTAAAATTATATAATTAATTTGTTTGTGTATAATACTAATAATCCTATATTTGCAATAACAACATGTCAACATAACAACATAACAGCATGTCAGTATGTTGTTATGTTGACATAATAACTCACTTCGGATATCTATATTATGATGAACATTATTAGCATAATTAATAACAAAGGAGGGGTTGGAAAAACAACCATTACCCAGAACCTTGGCGTTTGCATGGCCAAAAATGGATATAAAACCGCTGTTATTGATTTTGATGCCCAGGCAAACCTGAGTTATTCAATCAAGCATACCCTGAATAAGGACTTAGGTAGTTTGCTGTTAAAGAAAGCTCCGATTACGATTGAGGACTTTTCTATTACGGAGTATAAAAACCTATACATTCTACCAAATGACAAAGATATTAACGGCGCTCTTTTTGGTCGTATGAATCCGGCTGACCAGTTGTTTGCCCTCAAAAATATTCTCAAGGACCTTAATACTTTTGATTTTATCTTTATCGATACCGCTCCAAATCTTGATACGCCGACGTTTAATGCTTTAATTGCAAGCAATCATGTGGTTATACCGGTTGAATATGATATCTTCTCAGCAATTGGAATAGCCGTGCTGTATGACAATATAAATTCTGCAAAGCAGGTAAATGCTGATCTAAATGTCTTAGGGGTTATCACAACCAAGGTTCACAAAGGACGAAAGATCAACAACGAGATGCAGGCGCCTCTTATAAAACACTTCAAAGAGGTAGTGTTTAACACCTCTATCAGAACTAACGAAAAATTTAAACAGGCACAAGCTGAACAAACCGACATTTTCACTTTCGAATCCTCTTTCTCTGAAAAACGAGGCAGTGAGGATATGGAAAGTTTTAGTAAAGAAGTAATTGAAAGACTTAAAAAAAGCAATTAATATGAAAAATGCAAATGCATTTGAGAGTACCTTTAGCCAGGTTAAAGAAACGCAAAAAACTGGTAACAGCTCTACAGGCCAGGCAACAGAAATTGCAGTTAAAGATAATCTAAAGCCAAGAAAACAACATGTTGCTAAGTTGACAAGTCAACATAGCAACAAGTCAACAATTAAAATGAATCATGAGGATTTAAATGTAGCCGAACTGGAACGAAAAACATTCTATTTAAAACCTGAACTCCTCGAGATATTTAAATACGCCAAGTTCAAAAAGAAGCTAGGAGAAAGCCAAATGGCAAACATCGCCTTTGAGACCTACTTTGAGCTGCAGTTTGGGAAAAACTGGCGTACACTACTTAAATAGCACCTCAAAATGAAAAAAACCTTGAAAGTCCCCCGGGTTACTAAAAAGCAAGAAAAAATACTTATGCTTCCTGCTTTTAAGGATTACATATATCAGCCTAACCGAGTCACAAATGCTATTTATGAATATTCTTTAACCCAGGAAAAAGTTTTTAACGCTGTTATGTATTATCTCCAGGATGCAATAAAAATAAGCAGAAAAGGAGAGGATTACACGCAATTGAAGATATTTAAGGATTTTAATGATTCGCAGTTCATTAAATTCAACATCCCGTTAAAAGAATTATCTATACCACAGAACTACGAGCATGTAAAAAAGGCTGTTAAAAAATTGGCTTCTATCGTGATAGAATTCCCATATAAAGATGCGGTAACAAAGGAAAATTATGTCCGGTATGCAGGTTTATTAAGTGCTAATGTACCTGTAGAAAACAATCGTTCCAGCCATATAGAGGTGGAAATTGATAAAAGAATTGCAAAGCTTTTAATTGATATCGAGCAAAACCAATTCGGCCAACCTATTAATTATACCCGTTTCTTATACAGCATTGCGCAAAGCGCAAAAAACAAATATACTTCCCGGGTATACAAGCTAATCTGCAGCTGGAGAAAGAAAGGTGGGTTTGTAATCTCCCTGGATAGTTTTAGAGAACAAATGGGAATTGATTCAAAATACAAGTACTATAACGATATTAAAAAGCATATTCTTGTTCCTGTTCAGGAAGAACTTTTTGAAAAAGCCGATTGCTGGTTTAATTGCAACTCGGAGGATTTTATAACAAAACAAGGCAATACGGTCACTCATTTAAACTTCAAGGTGATCACTCCCGAACTTATAAAAGAGGATAGCGAGAAGAAAGATTATGTCCTCTACCTTCTGCGAACACACTTTAAATTCGAAGATAGACACATAGAACAGATTATGCATATTTTCAATCACGCCTCTGTTAGCGACATCTTACTAAAAATCATGCAATTAAGCGATGTTTATTCCAAAGATGCTACAAAAATTACTGATATTACCGGTTACGTTTTGAAATCTTTGCTTAATGAATTTGAAAATCCTTTGAAGTTTTAGTTATAATTTTCTCCGAGTTCTATACAAGCAGTTATAATTTTCTCCGAGTTAAAGTTATATATTTCTCCGAGTATTGTTATATATTTCTCCGAATACTGTTATATTTCTCTCCGACTTCAAACGCTTAATTACCTTACCATTCGATGTTCTAACGATCCAACAAACTATCCAAATGATTAAACAAATTTAAATCAATCAACTTTTTAAAGGTATTTTTAAGGATAAAAATTAATTTTTTTGCAAAACGCTGCCATTTTGTCAGTGAAAAATGAAATTTGAAGGAAAAATCAGCTTAATCAAACTATAAACATAGGGGCGGGACCCAAAATGTTATAAATCTCTCCGAGTTCTTTTTTTCATTAAATATTTTATGTTATATATTTCTCCGAGATCTATTTTAATTAACATATAATCAAGTAATTATAAAACACTCCCTTGGCTGTCTCCTTTTTTCAACAAGTATTATACATCTTCTCTACATTATAAAAATATTTTCTAAACCCTTTCACATTTCAATAAAAGTTCTTTAAAGCCAGCAACTCAGACTATAAACCATTCTACAGCTGATAAACTTTATTTAAGAATTACCATGCAACGTCCACCCTTTCTAACTCATTTTTAATTAATGACTTATAAGACTATTAAATGAGTGCTATATATTTAGTATTAATTTTAAAGAAGTTTTTAAGGGAAAAAACATTGATTAAGAATTTTTTCAAATAAAAAAGTGGTGTTAATCACTACCATTTCGCCCGCAAAAGTCCATATCGAAATGATTGATTATACATTTTTGCTCCCTTGCAAAAATGACTGCATGTTTTAGCGGGTCCAAAACAATCCCCGGCTAGTCAGTTGAAAATACAAATAATTATTTGTTATAATTTTCTCCGAGTTTGAATTTACGTAAGGTTGCCATTTTTTAAACTTGAGAGAAGCACTACATTTTTTATTGGTTCCTGACTAATCGCCGCCAGATCTGGAAACGATATCAACCAATTATGACGGCACTTTTGCCTATGTTCCACAGCTGGAGACATTCTCCAGGGCAAAGATGTGCCGTCAAAAATGCAAAATTGTGTGTAAATAGTTGTTAAAATATTTGGATGTTATCGTATATGGTTGTATATTTAAGTAAGTTATTTGACTGATAGACAGTGTTTATTGTTCCATGTGGAACCGTATATGAGAATTTAATTTAGAAGGTGAGTCACACCGTAAAAACTGTTTTGCAAAATGAAAAAAGAACAACTTCAGCAGATGTTTAACGAGATGTTAAACCGCAAATTAAATGAATCTTGGGAAAAACCTTGGTTTGTTCCTGT
>PMIJ01000175.1 GCA_003157015.1 Bacteroidales bacterium | reverse complement strand
GGGTCAATATCACTGAAATATCCACCCTCGGTTGGGGTATAGATGTTTAATTTGATAATTCAATCCTTTTCAACTTAAATTGGTCGGAAGAAATCTTAATACAATAGTAGATTTGATATAGTGTCGTATCATATTGCTTTAAATCGAAATGGATATGATTAAACCAATTAACTAAAAAGCTTCGCCTATCTAGTTCATCCTTTGTATAATTAAACGGGATTTTAGCTTTCCCCTCAAGATCCAAATATTCTTCAGCATTTTTAATTAACTCGTCAAGTAATAATCTATCACTATAACCGTAACAATTCCAATTTTTAGCATCTTTTAATTGATTCAAAGTTTCATCATCAGAAAATCCTTCTTGAATTTTAGTAACTAATTTTTTAAGATTCTCAATGTAATCTCTTTCTAATTGTGATTGTGCCATTTTTTATTATGTATTATGTTTAATACCACAAAGATACTCATAATAAATATATCCGTTTTTTAAGCCTATTTCCCAGGTTATCATGGGCAATGTTTTGATTTGGTTTAAAATTTTCCTGGTGATAAAGAGCGAACCGGACCAGTCTCCCATTTTCAACTCGCCTATGGGGGTAGGCCCACCCTTGTAACATGCTCTTTATAAGCAATATAAATAACAATGTAAAAGCCAGATTCTGTTGTTTGAAGCATTGCCGTTTGTAAGGATATTCCGAACTTCCCCTTGTCCCCTCAATATTATTTTATATAAAATAAGTATTCTATATAAAATAATCCTATTCTTATAGAACTCTGTCAAGTATTTTATATAATATTACTAATATATCCTATAAAATAACTGAGATGAAAAACTATATTTTGACTCCTGAAGACTTCCTGAGTAGAAAAGAACGTCAACAACTAATGAAAACCTGTCGGGAGCATTCCGATTTGGACTTAATAAAAGGACGACAAACATGGCCTGTACGATATATGTTAGTTGATTTAGCTCTTTATAGTGGCCTAAGGGTTGCTGAAATGGCAGCTTTAAAGATTGGTGATATTTCTTTTCAAGAACCAGATCCTTATCTCATCGTAAGACATGGTAAAGGGAATAAGAAACGAACCGTTTACATTGATCAGAAGTTATCTAAGCACCTTAAGGAATTTATTAATTACAAAGCAAAGACTCTGAAACAATCTTTTGATATCGAATCGCCACTTTTTTCCGGCAGGGGGGGTAAACATTCTCCTCCAATAACCTTTATGAAGTCTTTTAAACAGTCTATTGAGGAATCGGGATTGCCTGACCGATACTCGATTCATAAAGCAAGACACACATATGCAACTTACTTATTATATGATACTGGGAATTTACGATATGTAATGCAACAACTTGGCCATTCAGATATTTCTATGACAGCATTATATGCAAATATTCTACCTGAAGAGAATGGTCATCTGGCTAATAAAATAATGAGAGATGATTAATGACGATTCAAATGAATTATTAAGAAGAATAATTTAATAAAAAAATATAACTTTGTTTAGGTTTGGTTGAAAAATGAATATTCAAGGAACATATAATTTTTTTCAAAATTATACTTTAAATCTATAACTTTTATTTCTTAACTAATCTAATTCCAACAAGATGAAAAAACTATTGCATATCTTTTCTAGCATTGCATTAATTGTTTTGTTAAACGCTTGTCAACATTCCTCATCGAAAGATCCAAAAGCTTCCATTCAAAGTTCTTTGTCGAAAGAACCAATTGCTTTTCATCCTGGAATGATACCTCTCCAAGGTGATGAAATTTATGCCTCATATGGAGCTGATTTAGAAGCTTCGTCTTATTTAGATATTGAAAGTAAAGTTTGTGAATTTATTTTTACTCCAGAAAAGATTGAAGTTGAACTTATATTTAAACTTAGAGATCATTGTAAATATAAAATAGATAAGGTTGATGAAATGAGTCTTTATGCTAGAAATGATAAAGAAAACTCTATTGATAATGTGGTTGCAGAACTAACTTGTCAATCGACTAAGATACTTCGAGATTTCTTAACCGATGGTCATGTAGGCTCAACATTAAAACTGAATTTTTCCACTAAAATGAATGATAAAAAAAAGAATTTGATTCTTGATCAGGTTAAAAAAATAAACATTAGAATTGATATAATCTCAAGGGAGGCTGAAAAAGAGGACAAGTAAAAGAGCAGCCTTGACAATTTTGGCCGGAATCTATTTATTGTTGTTAAATAATGTATGCTAATTTACTAGATTCCATTTCATTAAGCTGTATGTTATTAATCCCAATCTGATATTCAACCTTCATCAAGGACTACTTTCTTGATCGCAATACAATCAATTTAAACAATCCTTTATTTCTTATTCGTGATTTACTGTTCTCTGAAAAGCAGTATTTCCTTATTGAAAAGTTGCGGCGCATTCCATACATTTTTGGCTATTTCTTCAATAGAAATGGAGATTAGACTGTTTAGCTCAGATTTCAAAAGAATTTCGGATATTTACAAATAATCATTCATTTAATACTTAAAAAGATGAACGAGAGACTAATTCTTACAATTTCTCAAAAGATTTCATTGAAGGAACATCCTCATTTTGATGAACAATGGCTTAGAAAAGTTATTGAAGGTGATCCATCAATAATTGGACTAGGAGATCTTGAGCTTAAGGAAGCTGAAAGAATTCAACCGAAAGCAGGAAGACTAGATTTATTACTTTACGATCGTGAAAAGGAGAAAAGATATGAAGTTGAAATTATGCTTGGAAAAATTGATGAGAGTCATATTATAAGAGCGATTGAATATTGGGACAATGAAAGGAAAAGGCTTCCGAATTATGAACATTGTGCCGTTGTCATCGCAGAAGATATTACAACTAGGTTCTTAAATGTGATTGGTCTCTTTAATAGTTCAATTCCTATGATTGCGATCCAGCTAAATGCGCTAGCTGTAGAAGATAAACTGATTCTCAACTTTGTAAAGGTTCTTGATGAAGTAAGTGTTGGGGAGGATGAAGATGAAATATCTGTTAAAAAGGACAGAACATTTTGGGAAAACAAAGCAAGCAAAGAGAGCCTTGTAATTGTAGATGAGTGTAATGATATTTTAAAGGAGATTGACTCTGATCTACATATAAGTTATAATCAAAGCTATATGGGCTTATTCAAGAAAAATAGACCATTCAACTTTTTAGTCTTTGTTGCAAAACAGAAATTTGTAAGGGTCGAGATAAAAGTGGAAGATATCGAGACTTGGATTAAAAAGCTTGAAGATCATGAATTTGAAATTGTATCTGTTGGCAAAGGATCAGGAAGAATTAAGTTCCGTATTGCCAAGTCAGATGTAGCTAATAATCATGATCTTTTAAAAGAACTATTTCAAACATCATATAATGAATGGATTAAGTAGATAATAAATCGAAGCACTTTATGCTGAAATCCATATTTATAAAAGTTGGTATTAAAACAATTCCAGTCACTTAGTCATTAACTTACTCTGCCCTAGCCCTACGATGGTTATCGTCGGGTATGCTTTATTTCTTGATATTAGCTATTAACTTTTATAGAGAATGATTGTTTCTTTTTGGAGTAAAAACATACTAACTAATTTATTCTTAAGCACATATATAATAGTTAATAACTATGTTATCAAATGTTAACAAACATAAAAATTTACGCTTGCATAAAGGTTAGCGTGGCAGTATTTTTATGCACAGCAGTTTATGATAAAATTGTTGAGTTCTTTAAAATAAAAACGGGGTGCTGCTACATCCCGTTCTAGTGGTGAAAAAGTGCTCGCAAGTCTATTCGGCAGATTGAGTTGGATTCATTTACCCTGCTCAATTGGAAAAATCAGGAGGTCTCATTTGCCTAACTAATTACGTTCCCTGCTCATCACTCTCTTTAAGTAGAGGGGGTTTTTTTAATCCCCTCTTTTTTTGTATTATCAATTACACATTTGTCTTATTAATACCACATCTGTATAAATGATAATACGTTTATACTTTCAAAGATAACATTTGTACAAATGTATCACAAAACGTGTTATCAACATGTAGTTAACATTTATCAACCTTGTAAATACTTTACTTATAGCAAATTATAAGAACGGCACCTACTGATTGAAAGTCTCGCTGCCTTCGTGCTGTTCGCTGCATGTGGAAGTAGGTGCCGTTGAATATCAAATTTAGAAAAAATAATTCAGTTGAACAAAATAGTTCTTATCTCTAAGTAAGTAGTTGGTAATTTCTAATATGGCAGAAATTTCATGTCTTATTATTGGTTCACAAATAATTAATAAACAATATTAATACAGTTATTACTATTGGCGTTTTAAAAATGATTTAAACATATATTACAAAAGCTGGTAGTGTTGACCATATTTAGCCGGTCTGATTGTTATAGTTTTATTTCTCTATAAATCAAAGTTTTAAATCCGGCCATTGATGGTCAATTAATTCTAGCGAAGAATAGTCAGTGACGTTGGCTTTTCCAATCAAACTCAGATATTCAATATTTTAAGTAAGTGAATGCATATCTAAATCATAAGGATACAAATATTCATCAAATCACTTATTCTAAATTATACATTTGCAGATCAATCAACTCAAAGTCAAAACTCCTGATTTTAAGGATAAAGTAGGAGTAATAAAAACTGAATATAATTCTCGTTTCTTTGTGTCATTTAGAATAATAGTTTTTAAAGCCTTAGGATTATCAAACGCAGAATTCAAAAAAAGTCACACTTTCTCTTTTTCAATTGATAATGTCCTGTCATTTATTTGTAATGTGGGTGTAACAAATACAGTAAATAAATCAAACTTACCATTAACAATAACTGCCTTCAAAGGCTTAGTATTATTAAAAGCAAATATTTCAGCAAAATACATATGCTTTTTAGAATTAATTAATTTTTCAAATCTTGGAAACGCTTCATAATTTGGATCATCATATATAGCTTTAACTTGTTTACTTATTTGATTTTTGGGTATTTTAATGTTTATTATTTTATAGATAATAACTTTATTTAAATATTTGTCAATGAAAGGTTGGTGATTTTGGGTTAACCAATAATCCCCTCGAAATTTAAGAATATTTGATTTTGAATTATTATAGTCCTCTATTTCATTTTTAATATTTTTGATTTTGATTTTATAACCTTCATTTTGTCCTAAAATTAAAGCATGTTCCTTATTATATCGTTTTTCATCAATATGTCCTTTTAAACGTAATTCAACTAAACGTTCTTGTTGTGCATTGTTATTAATTATTTCATTGGCATAATATTTAATCTGCTTCATCTTTTCTTCTAAATTAAAACTAAGATATTCTTCTTCCTTAAGTTTCATTAACAGATCCTTATGAAAAAATAAAAGATAATAAATTGATTTCTCTAATGTATTAGCAGAATATTGTCCATTTTTACATCTTATTTCTATATCCCTTGCCCCATTACAGTAATAAAAAGAATCTTCCTTACCATATCTTGTTTCAGTCCGTGATCCATAATGTCTTCCACATACACCACAAACAACTTTACCTTTTAACAAGTAGTTATATTTTGTAGGTTTATTATTGACTCCTGGTTTCTTAGAAATAACCTCATGAACTTTATTCCATTCTAATTCATCTATAATAGGAGGGACATCAAAAAATTCATCTTTATATTTTCGTTTGCCTTTATAAAGTGTGTTATTTAAAATCACTCCAATTGAGTTTGGCTTCCATTTTATAGGAATGATTACACCGTGAATGTTTTTATTAATTCTACCAAGTTTTGTCCATCTTGTAAGAATACCTTTAGAATTCAACTCACTTGCAATTCTTCTATAACCCTTTCCTTGCAAAGCAAGGCTATAAATTTCTCTTATTACTTTAGCTTCTTCTTCATCAATAATTAAAAAGCTTTTGTCATCTGCTTTATATCCATAAGGAAGTGTCATTAATCCTGTTCGTTTTCCTTGTGATGCACTTTCTCGATGACCTCTTGCAATTCTACTTTTTAGGGTACTGACCTCAAGTTCAGATATAGAACTTAAAAGATTTAATAACAATTTATCTTGAGCAAGATTTGATAAAGTGTTAAGGTTTTCTTTTTTTAAATAAATATTAACACCTTCTTTTGAGAAATAATCTATTTCTTCTAATGTTTGAAGTGTAGATCTGCCAAGTCTTGATAGTTCATAACATAAAATATTTTTTATGTTATGAACTTTAATAAAAACCTTTAAGGCTTCTAAAGCATCTCGTTCGGTTATAAATCCAGAAACAGATTCTTCAAAATCTTTAACAACGATAAAGTCATTATTAATTGCATATCTTTTTAAATCAGATAATTGACTTTTAGTTGATTGCAGATCTGTTGATACACGAGAATAGGTAACGCATTTTGTTTTCATTTTGATTATATTAAGATATGCAAATATAATTAAATAACTTAATAGTATAAACAAAAAACATATTATTCAATTCATATGGTATTTAACTATACTACATAAATAACATTAGTACACCATTTTACCAATATGCAAATTTTTGGTCACACGTTAATTTGATATTTTCATTCTATTATTATGTAAAAATAAGATGCAGACCTACTTAGCACCCTTTTTAATAACTCTACATTTGAACTTTAAAACTTCTCTAGGAGTTTTTGTATCTCGTATTTGAGATCCGGGATCTTATTTTTTACTATCTGCCAAACTTCCTCAGCATCAATACCAAAATAATCATAAGCAACAATATTTCTGAATCCTTTTATTTTAATCCATTAAATCTTAATATGATCTCTTTTAAAGTCGTTTGAAAGTTTATCCACCATTTCGCCATTTGTAAGTAATTATCATATAAATCCACTTTATAAAGGTAAAAACGATGGAGCATAAGACTCCCAACCCGGACAGTATAAAATTATTTAATATTTGAAGAAAACTTTGTAAATTACAAAATTAAAACATTCAAGTATGTCAATTAGAAGTATGCAAGTAATCCGGGAAATAGATTGCAATTTAAATAGATTAGCAACAGGTTGTAGCGTTTTTTTATATACATCAGGTGGTTGTGAGGATTGTGCACAAAATAAAAAGTTGGATAGAAAAAAAATACGTCATCGTAAGCAATTGCTTGCATTAGAAAATATGTCAAAAAGAAATGAGTTAACACGAGCTTTAAACAAATGGGACAAAGAAAGGTCTATTCAAATACTAAGTGATGGGTATTTTATTGATGTTATAAAGAAAGATGAGTGTTTACCATTAAAAAGTAAGTATAGGGATATTACCAGTTTAGACAGAGATTATTTTAATAAATATGGAATGACCAAAAGACATATCAAACTACTTGATAAATATTTTAACACTACACCTAAGATTCCTGACGGGATTAATATTCTAGGACAAAAATGAATATAGAAACAATTAGAGAATTTTGTATTTCAAAAAGAAATGCAATTGAGTGTTTTCCATTTGGTGATGATACTCTTGTATTTAAAGTAAATAATAAAATATTCGCTATGGTAAATCTGGATGGTGATTTGTCCATTAACCTTAAGTGTGATCCAGCTTTAGCTCTTGAATTAAGGGAAAGATACTCATCCGTAACTGGTGCTTATCATATGAATAAAAAGCACTGGAATTCAATTTATATAGATGGTTCAGTTCCAGACAAAGAGATAATTAAATGGATTGATCATTCATATAATCTGGTTATTGAGAAGAAGTAACACTAAGTCTTAAGTGGTTTCTACAATTTTGTTGATAATTATCAATTTTCTGGTAAATTTTTTTATATAGGAACATTCTAAATAAGATATCTTACTCATAAATTAGTTTTATTAATATCTAATATTATTTGTAAGTCAAAGGAAAATATCAAGAAGGACATTAAGAAATTAGTTGTAGATTCCTCAATATAGAATCAAAAAATGAAGTAGTTCAATTTCCATTAATGGATGTGTAATGTTTTTTATAGCCACAATATTTGGGTTCTATTTTAAAGATTCAGATAAAAGTTAACGACATTGTAAATATATAAAAATTCCGGATTGGTATAAACAAAAATCATAGTATTTTATTCATGTGGTACCCGGGAGTGACCGAGGAGAATCTTTCCCTGAGTTCGATCGCGAAGGCAGGATCGCATTTTAAGTTTATGCTAAGGTTGCCTTCGAGGTTGACCAGCGCGAATATTTTTCCGTTTACTTTAAATACAAGTGTATCGTCACCGAATGGAAAACTCTCGGAGGCTCCTTTTTTTGAGATGCAGTATTCTCGTAATGTTACTATATCCATAAATTATAAATATTGTCTGTTTGATACTGATGAGATCTAATCCAATCCCGTTTTCAATTGCCTCATCCTCCTTAACCCCCTTCTCCCTGAAGAGAAGAGGGAATTAGTTATTATTCAGCGCATTAACCCCTCCCTCTTGGGGGAGGGGCTGGGGAGAGGTAGTTTATCTTAAAGTAGGATAAAATGCACCCTCTATATGGTCAATCTTGTATGAATCAACAGATTTGATAACGGTTATTATATCAAATCTGCCCTCCTTATCTATGTAAAATTTTTGCACATAGCCGTTGGCTGCCCATATTATTGATTTTTGTTTTGCCCTTGTTACTGCAGTGACAGGATGCATCTGGTAGTCGTCATTCCGTGTTTTTACCTCAACAAATACAATAAAATCCTTATTTTCCGCAATAATATCGATTTCATGTTTACCCCATTTCCAGTTACGGACGAGAATTTTGAACCCTGCTTTTTCAAGGTGATCAGCTGCAAGATCTTCTCCTTTTTGACCCAGGTTATGCGATTCGGCCATATTCCTTCTTATATCTCAATAAGCTTATTCCTTATAGCAAATAATATAAGGCTCGCAGTATTCTTGGAGTTGGTCTTCCCGAGAAGGTTTGCCCTATGCTTATCTACGGTTCTTTTGCTGATAAAAAGAGTCTCGGCTATTTCCTGGTTAGAGAGCCCTTCACAGATTTTAAATAAAATTTCCTTTTCTCTTTTGGATAGATTAGCCGATTTGCTTTCCTGTTCCCGGTACTTAATTTTCTGAATGACATGATAGAGCAACTCCTGTGAAAAATAACTGCCTCCCTTTCTCACAGTCAGAATTGCTTCCTTGACTTCCGAGATGTCAGAATCTTTTAGCAGGAATCCTTTGGCGCCTGCGTCAACCATCTTATAATAATACTCTTCCTCACCGTACATTGAAAGAGCGATAATATCAATTTCCGGACAAATTTTCAGCCCCTTTCTTGTAGCTTCTATCCCGTCCATTTCAGGCATATTAATATCCATAAGGGCTACATCTGCCTGTGTATTCTTGATTATTCTCAGAAATTCCTCACCGTTAGAAGCTTCGGCTATCACTTCAAATTCGGGGAAGGCATTCAGAAGTATTTTTAGTCCATTGCGGAAGAGTTGATGATCATCTGCAATTACTATCCGTATTTTTTCCATTTTAGCCTATTCGGGGTTAATAAGAATCATTCAATCAATTTGATAAGAGCACTTGTTCCCTTCCCGGGGGTGCTTTCAAGGATAAACACTCCTTCGACGGTCCTTACGCGTGTTTCGATGTTTGACAAACCCATGCCTTTAGTATCTTCCTTGCTTAATGAAGAGGTATCAAATCCACGTCCGTTATCATAAAACTGCAAGGTAACAAATTTTTCGTGTTTGTTTAATTCTATCTCAATCCTGGAGGCTCCAGAATGTAGCACCGAATTGTTAATGAGCTCGCAAACAGCACGATAAACCACAACTTCCTTGTCGTTATCGAGCCGTTCGCCTTCCATATTTGACTTAAAATCAATTTCTACAGCTCGGGTCTGATTAATTTTAGTAGTAAAAGCGCTGATAGCGCTTGCCAGACCAAAATTTGAAAGTACATGCGGACTAAGATTATTGGAGATGTCCTTTATTGTGCTGATAGCTTCATTTATGAGGTGATTCGTATTATTCAGGATCACCGAACCAGATTGATCTTTAATTCTGTCATTCAGAGCTGAGAGAGACATTTTTACTGTTGAAAGAATTGGTCCCAGTCCATCATGAAGATCCTTCGCAAACCTCTTCCTTTCATTTTCCTCAGTATTTATTATTGCGTTTATTACTCTTTTTTCTGAACGCAACCTGTCAGTTTCTGCACGTTTGAGTGAATAAAATATTTCACGTATGAGTATTACTCCTCCTATGATCATGACTGAGACAAGAACTCCGGTCCATTCATCTATCATTCGCCAGCTATAAGAAGGCGTTCCCCTGAAAAATTCAAATAATTGTATAATCGATCGCACAGTCATGAAAACGAATGACAGGGAAAGCAATATCCATGAAAGCCTGTATTTGGTAAGCTTCATGAATCCCAAAGCAACAGAAGCAGCAATGATCTGCAAAATAATCGAGATGATCAGGGCAATTAATCTTACCATAAGAAACGATAATTTCTTTCAAAAATAGGACTATTTTAATTAATGACATAACTGGACTGACTAAGAGACTTAGTGATTAAGTGACAAAGGGATAATCTGAATAACTCAACACTATCCCATTCTCCCGTTCTCCTCGTCTCCCAGTCCTATCATATTTTTTCTAAGTCGCCATGTCCCTAAGTTCCTTAGTCACTTCAGTCATTCCCTTTGCGCCGTTATGCCTTTTTATTACCTTTGGTCGTTTGAATCCGGAAAATATGAAGTTTTTGTACAACCTTGGGATACTGATCTTTTCTGCAGCTGCTCATATCATTTCACCTTTTAATTCAAGGGCCTCATTATGGGTAAGAGGAAGGAAAAAGTGGGCACGAAAAGTAGCAAACAGTATAAAACCGGGAGACAGGGTGATCTGGATGCACTGTGCATCACTTGGCGAGTTTGAGCAAGGAAGACCTGTAATCGAATCGATTAAAAAAGAAGCTCCGGAATTTAAAATTGTACTTACCTTTTTTTCCCCTTCCGGATATGAAATCAGGAAGAATTATAACAAAGCCGATTTTATCAGTTATCTTCCGTCCGACACTCCGGCCAATGCATGCAAATTCATAGATCTTGTTAATCCTGAATTTGTGATATTCGTCAAGTATGAATTCTGGCATAATTATATATCAGTACTTTACAGAAACAATATTCCTCTATATCTTATATCAGGTATATTTCGTCCCGGACAACATTTTTTCAAATGGTACGGATCGTTTTTCAAAGATATGCTGAGAAAATTTGAAAGAATATTTGTGCAGGATCAGCGGTCAATCAACCTTCTAACAGATAACGGTATTACGAATGTCACTCTTGCGGGAGATACCAGGTTTGACAGGGTTTTACAGATAGCGGCCACAGCAGCAGAGATTCCCCGGCTCAAGAGTTTCAGAGGAAACGAAAAAATGTTCCTTGCAGGAAGCAGCTGGCGGCAGGATGAAGAGATTATTTCAGAGTATATCAATCGTTTCCCTTCGAGGATGAAATGGGTATTTGCACCTCATGAAATTGATAAGCCGAATATTGAAAGACTCGAAAAGCTCTTAAAAGTAAAATCCGTAAGATTTTCTGAATATGGCGATGCATCAGCCGATGCCCGTGTTCTTATTATTGATAATATAGGAATGCTTTCTTCGGCTTACAGGTATGCATATATTGCAGCAATTGGAGGGGGATTCGGGAAAGGTATTCACAATATTCTTGAACCTGCCTGCTGGGGGATTCCGGTAGTTTTCGGACCCAGGTATGAAAATTTCAGGGAGGCTGTTGATCTTCTGAGTCTGAAAGGAGCTGATACATTTCTAACTTATGAGGATTTTAAAAGAATAATGGATTTATGGCTGTCGGACGAGAAAATTTATACTTTTTCAGCTGAAATGGCGTCAAAATATGTAAAAGAGAATGCCGGGGCAAGAGATATTATTATCAAAGAATTATTACGCAAAGATATTAACACGGCCTACTCATAAGTTGTTAAAAACAAACCTTTTCTAATTTGTTTAGGTTCATTTAAAGAGCCGTAAATTGATGCACCGGAATTAACATAATTGTAATTCTGATGTAACCTGTAAGTCAATTATTTACGATAACCTTGTTGAATATTTATTAATCCTAAATCCTAATTTCATGCTTATGAAAAAAGTTTTACTAAACCTTGGTTTTACCATTCTTTTGATCATAGTCATATTTGCTAATGCCTATGGTCAGGTTACAACATCCGGTCTTAGAGGAGTAATTGTCGATGAGAAAAAGGAAGCTCTTGCCGGAGCTACCGTCGTTGCAGTTCATGTCCCTTCGGGAACCCAGTATGGTGTTCTGACAAATAAAGATGGTCGTTTTACAATTTCCAATATGAGAGTTGGTGGTCCATACCAGGTCACTATCTCTTTTATCGGTTATAAACAGGAAGTTTATAACGATATAAATCTCAGCCTTGGAAACGTTGCCGACATGTCAGTCAGTCTCTCTCCTTCGGTAACAAGCCTCAGTGAAGTAATTGTTTCAGCCGGGAAAAACAGCATTATTAACTCGGGAAGAACAGGGGCGGCAATTAACGTATCAAATGAGACAGTTAATTCTGTGCCTACAATTTCAAGAGGCTTGAAAGATTTTACAAAGATTAGTCCTCTGGCAAATACTTCCGGATCGGGGACCTCTTTTGCAGGAGCAAATAACAGATACAATCAATTCGCTATTGATGGATTGGTAAACAATGATGTTTTTGGTCTGACTTCTTCAGGTACAAATGGAGGACAGGCAGGCATAGAACCGATAAGCCTTGATGCTATTGAAGAGTTCCAGATAAACATTGCTCCCTATGATGTTCGCCAGGGAGGATTTACCGGCGGTGGAATAAATGCAATAACAAAAAGCGGTACAAATCAGTTTGCCGGCTCAGCGTATTATTATGGGAACAATGAAAACCTTGTCGGAAAATATGAACCAAAGACCTTGACGAAATCTCCTGTAGCGAACTATTCTGATTATCAGGGTGGCTTAACAATAGGCGGCCCTATTATTAAGAATAAATTGTTTTTCTTCGTCAGCGGTGAAATCACAAGAAAATCCTATCCTCTGTCAAATGTACCGGGAACAGCTACCTCAAATATAACTCTCGATGATGTTAATGCTGTCCTTGATGTTTTGAGCAGAGTTGCTCCAAATTATGATCCGGGAAGTTATCTGAATATCAATAGTACAACTAATAGCAATAAGCTTCTTGCAAAAATCAACTGGAACATAAATGACAGAAACAAGCTCATTCTGAGACATAGTTATACTTATGGTGAGAATTTCACTATAAGCCGCAATGCAAATGCACTGCAATTTTATAACAACGGTTACATTTTCCCGAGTACCACTAACTCAACCGGATTAGAGCTGAGCAGCATTATTGGAAAAAGCGCTTCAAACAGGTTCATGCTGGGGTACACAAGTGTTCTTGATGATCGTAATCCGGCCGGAGCTGATTTTCCGACTGTCCTGGTGAACCTGACCGGTGGAAGAACGATAACGCTTGGAAGTGAATACTCATCCGTTGCAAACCTGCTTAAACAGAAGATTTTTTCATTAGATGACGAATTCAGTATATTCAGTGGCAAACATTCAATAACAATTGGAACGCATAATGAATTCTATTCATTTTATAACCTTTTTGTTCAGAATATTTTCGGGGATTATGCTTATAATTCACTTGCTAATTTTCAAACTGTGGGAACTGCAGGTGAAGTTGCTCCGACATATTATGCGGTTGGTTATTCCTTTGATACAACAGATAATCCTTCACAAAGTAAAGGAGCTGCCAGTTTTAATGCCGCGCAATACGGTTTCTATGCCCAGGATGAGTACCAGGTAACGAAAAATATGCAGGTAACTGCCGGACTTCGCATAGATATTCCGGTATTTCCCGACAAACCGACAGCAAATGATGCATTTAATACAGCCTATGCGGACCAGGGAATTGCCACGGGTGTTCTTCCAAAGACTCGAATAATGTGGGGTCCCCGCATGGGATTTAACTGGGATGTATTCGGAAATAAGACTACACAAGTCAGAGGTGGATCGGGACTATTCACCGGAAGAGTTCCTTTCGTCTGGATTTCAAATCAGTTTTCAAACAATGGTCAGCTTAACGGAACATACAGCGTTGGTAGTTCATCCTCCAGCGCTACTCCTATTACAAATCCTGCAGGACTGAAATTTAATCCCGATCCCTATTCACAACCACTTGCAGAGGATTTAGGTAAAGTTGCAGGAAGAGGCGCAATCAACGTAGTTGATCCTGACCTGAAATTTCCACAGGTATTCAGAACCAATCTTGCAGTTGATCAAAAACTACCCTGGGGTGTAGTTGCAACAGTAGAAGGAATATTCAGCAAGACTTTCAACAATGTGAATTTCATTGACCTGAACAGGACAGTTGATCCGAATTTTCAGTTTACAGGTGTTGACCAGAGACCGCGTTATTTAACAGGAAGGATTGATCCGAATTATGACGAAATCATAAAGTTCGAAAACACCTCTCTCGGATATTCCTATAATTTTGTTTTCATGTTGCAGAAACAGTTCGATAACGGATTCAATGCACAGGCCTCATATACCTATGGTAAATCGACTGACCTTAATTCAGGCACTTCAAGCGTAGCATATTCAAACTGGCGCTATGTAAACAATATTTATGGTCCGAACTTTCTTGAGCTCACCCGGTCTAATTTTGATCTTGGATCAAGAGTAACTGGACTTATTTCCTATAAAAAAGATTATCTGAAAGGTCTGTTATCAACGCAGGTTTCAATCTTCTATAATGGGCAGTCCGGACAGCCTCTTTCATACATTTATAACGGTGATATGAACAATGACGGAACTACAAACGATATGATCTATATCCCGGCCAAACAATCAGATATCAACCTGATCACTATTCCTGCTTCAGGGGCAAATCCCGCAGTAACTCCCGATGAACAATGGGCAAATCTTGATGCTTTCATTTCACATAACAAATATCTCAACAGCCACAGGGGACAGTATGCGCAACGTAACGAAGCAAGATCCCCATGGCAGAATCAGTTTGATTTGCAACTTCTTCAGGAGTTTAAAGTAAAAGCCGGATCATCAACAAACAAGTTGCAACTGACTTTTTCTATTCTTAATATCGGCAATATGCTGAATAAAAAGTGGGGCCAATCAATTTATGATTCCAACCAGCAGTTTAACCTGATTAACTATAAAGGAATTGTTGGAAGCACTCCAACATTTACCTATGATGGTTCAGGTCAGACAAACGGACACCCTTATTTATTTTCTGATCTGCTATCACGCTGGAGAGGTCAGATCGGACTAAGGTATATATTCAATTAATAATTTTTTATTTTTTATCAGAGGCTGTCAGGTTCTGACAGCCTCTTTTTTTTAAGTTTAATAGAAAATTTCCCAATGATATCATGCAGTTAAAAGGTTCTTTATATCATGATTTTAGCTGTGAACTTTTAATCAGAATATTTGTTTCTCTTTGTGGCATTCAATTGCTAACTAATTTATATTTAAACACATATATAATAGTTAATAACTATGAGGTCAAATGTTAATAAACTTAAATTTTTCCGCTTGCATTCAGAGAAACGCTTGATTAATTTAGCGATTATCCGCTTCGAAAATCAGTGGCCGTTTAATCTCATTAAAATCAGAGAATAACAAAAATATATGGAAGAATTATTTGTCCAGGAATCAGCTATTGCGACTGAAAAAGCAAAGAACCAGAATTCAGCACCTGATGTGCAGAAATCTGCTGAAGGGAAAAATACAGAGAAATCTAAAAACCGGGGACATGAAAGAACAGTTTATTCTCACGAAGAAGCAGTAGAAGCAAGCATA
This sequence comes from Bacteroidales bacterium, assembly GCA_003157015.1. Taxonomy (GTDB): domain Bacteria; phylum Bacteroidota; class Bacteroidia; order Bacteroidales; family VadinHA17; genus LD21. The sequence continues at coordinate 6,134 of PMIJ01000175.1, read as the reverse complement.
CAATACTTCAAAGGCGACGAACTTGCTGCACGTGTATGGGCAAACAAATATGCTTTAAAGGATTCTTTTGGGAACCTTTATGAAAAATCGCCCGACGACATGCATCGGCGCCTGGCTCGTGAAATTCACCGGGTAGAGATGAAATATAAGAACCCCCTGTCTGAGGAGTTGCTGTATAATATTCTCAAAGATTTCAAATATATTGTTCCCCAGGGAGGCCCAATGACAGGGATCGGGAATGATTACCAGATTGCTTCATTGTCGAACTGCTTTGTGATTGGTAACGATGGATCTTCGGATTCATACGGAGGAATTATGAAAATCGATCAGGAACAGGTTCAACTTATGAAACGAAGAGGCGGCGTTGGTCACGACCTGTCTCATATCAGACCAAAAGGCACACCTGTACTTAACAGTGCACTCACTTCAACCGGTGTGGTGCCTTTTATGGAGAGATATTCCAACTCAACCCGCGAGGTGGCTCAGGATGGAAGACGTGGCGCACTTATGCTCTCGATCTCAATCAAGCATCCTGACTCCGGAAAATTCATCGATGCCAAGCTCGAGAGCGGGAAAGTTACAGGAGCTAATGTATCGGTGAAACTGACCGATGATTTCATGAAAGCTGTTGAAGATAAATCACTTTTCAGACAGCAATATCCAATCAATTCTCCAAATCCCAAATTTGCTAAAGACATAGATGCGGTTCAGTTATGGAGCAAGATAATCCACAATGCCTGGAAGTCAGCAGAGCCAGGTGTCTTATTCTGGGATACAATAATCAGGGAGAGTGTTCCCGATTGTTACAGCGATCTGGGATATGCGACTGTATCAACAAATCCCTGCGGCGAAATTCCGTTGTGCCCGTACGACAGCTGTCGGCTCCTGGCCATTAACCTTTACAGTTACGTCAATAATCCGTTTACCGAAAAGGCCGAATTTGACTTTGATTTGTACAAAGAACATGTGGGACTGGCCCAGCGTATGATGGATGATATTATTGATCTTGAACTTGAAAAAATAGATGTAATTCTTGCAAAAATATATGCAGATCCTGAAATTGAAGAGATAAAGCATGTCGAGCAAAACCTCTGGGAAAATATCAGGAAAAAATCTGAAGAAGGAAGAAGGACAGGAATTGGAATAACGGCAGAAGGAGATATGCTTGCAGGACTTGGCTTGAGATATGGCACCGATGAGGCTACAAGTTTTTCAGTCGAGGTTCATAAAACTCTTGCCCTCGAAGCCTACAAAGCTTCAACATATCTGGCAAAAGAACGGGGCGCATTTGCAATTTACGATGCTGAGCGTGAGAAAAACAATCCTTTTGTTTTAAGGATGAAAGAAGCTGATCCGGTTATGTACAGCAATATGGTTAAGTATGGCAGAAGAAATATTGCCCTGCTTACAATTGCACCGACAGGTACTACGAGCCTTATGACCCAGACAACTTCCGGGATCGAACCGATATTTTCCACTTTTTACAAAAGAAGAAGAAAAGTTAATCCGAATGATCTGGATGTAAAGGTTACATTCAAGGATGAGGTAGGCGATTGCTGGGAAGAGTTTAATGTATTCCATCATAAATTTGTTGACTGGCTTAAACTGAACGGCTACGATTCTGATGAAGTGACAAGAATGGGAGATGAGGAGATAGAATCGATAATCGCCAAATCACCCTACTATAAAGCTACTGCAAATGATGTTGACTGGATAGCCAAAGTTAAAATGCAGGGAGCAATTCAAAAGTGGGTCGATCATTCAATAAGCGTTACTATAAATCTTCCTGCTGAGGCAAAGGAGGAACTGGTCAGTGAACTTTATCTGACAGCCTGGAAATCAGGATGCAAAGGCGCTACTGTCTATCGTGACGGATCAAGAAACGGAGTTCTGATCGCAGGAAAAACCGAAGCACGGCCTGAGAGACCTAAACGACCCAAAGTACTGGACTGTGATGTTATAAGGTTTAATATAAATGAAGAGAAATGGGTTGCTTTTGTCGGACTGAAAGAGAGTCGTCCTTATGAGATCTTTACGGGTATAGCCGATGAGGAAATATTTCCGATTCCAAAAAGCATTGTAAAAGGGAAAATCATAAAAATAAAGGATGAAGACGGAAATACACGGTACGATTTTCAATATACTGATAAGTACGGCTATAAGAAGACAATGGGAGGTTTATCCCATATGTTCAAGCCTGAATTCTGGAATTATGCAAAACTGATTTCCGGTGTTTTGCGACATGAAATGCCAATTCAGGACGTGGTTAACCTGGTCACATCATTAAAGCTCGACAGCGAATTTATCAATAACTGGAAGAATGGAGTCGAAAGAGCATTGAAGAAATATATCCCTAACGGAACAAAAGCAAAAGGGAAATGTGGTGAATGTGGTTCAGATAACCTTGTTTACGAAGAGGGATGCCTTATCTGCAAAGACTGCGGATCATCCAGATGCGGTTGATTATTAATTATGGGGTCCCTGGTAACGGGAATTATCATAAATCAGCGGGGTGCTTTCAGGAGCGCCCTTTTTTTTGAAAACTTATTCAAAGAACAAAAAGTACATGAGGTTGAGGTTTAGGCTGAGGTTGAGAAGGAACCCTTAACCTTTATTCTCTTACAGCCCTGATCAGCCCTCTTCTCAGATACGGGGCTTTCATTTTTTTATCATAATAGTGGATCATATACCCTTTAGATGGAGTTACCTTGAACCCGTAATTTTCAAGCAGGAAAGTAAAATCCTTCTCATCATCGTTTTTATGATAGGTGCATAGTGCTATTTTAAAATGTTGATTGGTACTTAATACCTCGTTACAGCTTTTTAATACATCAGATTCAGCTCCATCGACATCAATTTTCAGAAAAGTGATGTCCTTTTTATTTTCGAAAAATGTATCGAACCTGACATGTGATGAATCATTATGATCCGAAACATACTTACTGATGATCTCAACTTTTTCCGGCCACGGGGCAAATGTAGCCCTGAGCGCTTCTGTCCACTCGTGGTCATATTCAAATAAATAGATCTTCCTGACCTTATCAACTACTGCGAGGGAAAAGTTTCCTTCTGCAGCTCCTATGTCTGCTAAAACATCCTCATTTCCGATTGTGAATGATTCTGTAAGGTATCTGTGAGGACTACGCAGATCCTGTTCCCGAACCAGGTCGCAATAGGCCCTCTTAATCCTCTTTTCCTTCCATCGTTTCTTAAAATAGAGACGTTTCCCATCCTGAAGGACATAATGCATCCCATTTCCTCTTTCATACAAGACTTCAATCTTTTCAGGGGAATAATTGTGATGAAAAGGATATGGGAATATTCTTATTTCGTCATTTTCAAGGTATTTAAGTACCTCTTTCTGCTCATCATTTATCTCATTTTCAGGCAAATCGGCATAGTGTTTCAGGATCCTTTTACGAAGTGTCTTTTTAAGGATTATTGTCCTGAGCGGTTTTGGGACCAGAATCCTGTAGACCGGGAATAGAAATTTGTTCATTACTGAAAATTATTTATCCGTTATAAGATTACCCCCTTCTCTCCCGATAGCTATCGGGACTTACCCATGTAAAAGGAAGCAGCTTCTTATGTTGTATGTTTTCCCCCTTGGGCGAAAATACAAAAGGGGGTAAAGATTTTCTTAGTAATGGATTGAAATACACTTTTTATTTTATAACGCCGAGTTCCTTGCCAATCTTGCTGAAAGCTTTTACCGCTTTATCCAGATGTTCTTTCTCATGCGCAGCAGAGAGCTGAACCCTTATTCTTGCCTGTCCTTTCGGAACTACAGGAAAATAGAATCCAATAACATAGATACCTTCTTTGAGCAGTCTTGCCGCAAAGTCCTGCGATAATCTTGCATCATAAAGCATAACCGCACAAATTGCCGATCTGGTAGGCTTAATATCGAACCCCAGTTTTTTCATACAGCCAATAAAATATTGAGCATTGTCATGAAGTTTATCCTGAAGTACGTTAGTTTCCGTCATCATCTCTATCATTTTAATCCCGGCAGCAGCAACCATGGGAGGTATTGAATTTGAAAAGAGATAAGGACGCGACCTCTGTCTCAGAATCTCAATTATCTCCTTTTTCCCGGTAGTAAAACCCCCAATTGCTCCACCAAATGCTTTCCCAAGCGTACCTGTTATAATTTCAACTTTTCCGGTAATATTATAAAGTTCCGTGACACCTCTTCCTGTTTTTCCTACTACTCCTGCCGAGTGTGATTCGTCGACCATTACCAGGGCATTATATTTGCCGGCCAGCTCCACAATTTTGTTGAGAGGCGCAACATTTCCATCCATCGAGAATACTCCATCGGTTACAATAAGCCTGAATCTGTTATTCTGAGCAAGCTGAAGCTGTTTTTCAAGATCCGCCATATCGGCATTTTCATATCTGTAACGCTGCGCTTTGCAGAGACGGACGCCATCAATTATCGAAGCATGATTCAGGGAATCAGAAATGATGGCATCTTCTTCGGTGAGAAGGGGTTCAAAAACTCCGCCATTAGCATCAAAACAGGCGGCGTAAAGAATAGTATCTTCTGTTCCGAAGAACTCAGCGATTTTCTTCTCAAGCTCCTTGTGCAGATCGGTGGTGCCGCAAATAAATCTGACCGACGACATTCCGTAACCATGATTGTCGAGCGATGCTTTTGCAGCTTCAATAAGCGCCGGATCATTAGACAGTCCGAGGTAATTATTTGCACAGAAATTCAGCACTTTCTGACCTGTACTGAGTTCAATTTCAGCGCCTTGAGGAGAAACGATAATACGCTCATTCTTGTATAAACCGGCTTCTTTAATCTCATCTATAACCTTTGTAAGATGCTTTTGATAATTTTTATACATATTCTTGTATTTTATGTTGTAAACCTTTGTGATTCCTTTGTGTCCTTTGTGGTTTATTTTTTTACCACTAAGTAGCACAAAGGATTATTATTAGTTAATCCCAGCTTAATATTACTTTTCCGCAGTTTCCTTTTTCCATCTCATCAAATCCCTTTTGAAAGTCATCTATAGGAAACCTGTGTGTTATAACCGGATTTAAATCTATTCCGCCTATTATCATCTGCTCCATCTTGTACCATGTTTCCCACATCTCCCGTCCATAGATACCCTTTAATGTTATTGCCTTGAATATGATATCACTCCATGGCACCTCAAAATTCGACGGTAATATTCCAAGGAGAGAAATACTTGAGCCATTATACATGTTACTCAGCATTTCCACAAATGCTTTCGGAGACCCCGACATTTCAAGTCCGATATCGAATCCTCTCATACCCAGTTTTTTAACGGCATCTGATATTTTTTCTCCTTTTGATGGATTAACGGTAAGGGTTGCACCCATCTTTTTTGCAATCTCAAGGCGCGAATCACTAAGATCGCTGGCGACGATAAATCTTGCTCCGGCATACCTGGCTATTGCAACAGCCATACTTCCGATCAGACCCGATCCGGTAATAAGAACGTCCTCGCCAATCAATGGGAATGATAAAGCAGTATGAGTTGCATTTCCAAACGGATCCATAATAGCGGCCCATTCATCAGGAATTCTGGGATCGAGTGGAATGACATTTACAGATGGCACTTTTACATATTCCGCAAATGATCCATCGATATTAACACCTATTCCGACAGTATTTTCACATACATGCTCTTTCCCCCGGCGGCAGTTACGGCAATGACCGCAAGCCAGATGCCCTTCGCCGGTAACTCTCTCTCCGATTTTCAGGTTGGTAACTCCGGCCCCCATCTTCTCTATGTAACCCATATATTCATGACCAATAATCATTGGTGTCCGGATTGTTTTTTGGGACCATGTGTCCCATTCATAAATATGAAGGTCGGTTCCACAAATAGCAGATTTTTTGACCTTTATAATTACATCGTTGAGTCCGGATTCAGGAACCGGAACTTCCTGCATCCATAAACCTTTTTCTGGTCTGGCTTTAACAAGAGCTTTCATCTTTTTCATAACCACAAAATTAATCTATTTGCAAATCCATTGATTTTCAAGCGCCTTTGGAGAGGAGGTCATTTAATACTTATCCTCTGAAAATTATACAGCTGCTAAATTACTACAAATCCATCATTCAAAACTACTACTGATGCGTTAATAAATTA
>PMIJ01000066.1 GCA_003157015.1 Bacteroidales bacterium | reverse complement strand
TATACTATGTGTGTAGTCTATACAGTTTCACCGGGGGTTATTCACATGTGGCTCTTTCAGAGCCTATACGACCAATATATTGCCTTATACCATCACTCTAATATATAAAGCTGCGTATTATATAAATTAATATCATTTAGAGTTATCTTTGGCCAAAATTATTTTTTATGAGCAAAGTTTTATGGAAACCCGGGACAATGTTATATCCATTGCCGGCTGTAATGGTCAGCTGCGGATCTTATCCCGAAGAGTATAATATAATCACAATTTCATGGACAGGTACTATCTGCACTGATCCTGCAATGTGCTACATATCAGTGAGGCCCGGCCGGTTTTCCTATAATATTATAAAGAAGAATGGTGAATTTGTGATAAACGTAACGACCAAATCACTTGCTTTTGCTACCGACTGGTGCGGTGTGAAGTCAGGGAAAGACCATAATAAATTTACTGAAATGGGACTTACTCCTGTTCCTGCCTCTAAAATTAAAGCCCCTATGATTAAAGAATCGCCTGTAAATATTGAATGTATTGTAAGGGAAATAAAAGAACTTGGATCTCACCACATGTTTATATCAGAGGTGGTTGCAGTAAATGGTGATGAAGAATATATTAATAAAGAATCTGGACTTTTCAAATTGAACGATGCAGGCCTTATATGCTATTCACATGGGAAATATTATGAAACCGGCAGTCTTATTGGCAAATTTGGTTATTCGGTGGAAAAGAAGAAAAAGAAGGAACAGGGATTATAATCTTTTCTCCGTTGTCATCTGTGCTCCAGATAGTATCGGGACTCTGTGATTCTCAGAGTAACAAAAAAAATAAGAATATACATGAAGGTGCGCAGAGAAACAGGCAAAGTTGTGGAGACAGGTCTGAGACCTGTTTCTACTTTAATATTATGTCTTTTATGTTAAATTAATCTTAAAAACAATAATTAGGTTTCTTTGTCCCAAACAACTAATTTCATAACTTCAAAGCGCGAATTAAATAGTGATTTGTTATGAGTGAGAAGATACTGGAAACCCTGATGCAGCTATTCGCAATAATTGCCAAGCCTCAGAGCAACGATAAAGAACGAAGAGGCGTCGTTGAGGTTTTTCTCAAGCGGCTACTGAACCAGGAACTGGTAAAAAAATATCTCTCAACATATGATGAAAAATTTGAAGAAGCAAGAAAGAAACTTGAAAAGAGCAGTACAGAAAGAAGAGAAGGCGCTATTGCTATAAGGATCAGGAAGCTATGCAATGAGATCAACGAACAGGGTCAACTCGATCAGGAACAGAGAATAGTAGTTGTAATACAGGTACTTGAATTCTGCAAATCGGGCGGACAGGAAGTCAGCCCTCTTGAACTGGGTTTTATCAGCACGCTTGCTGAAGGTTTAAATATTACTCTTGAGGAATATAACTACATTGAAAAATTCGTACTGAATTCATTCAATGAAATCCCGTCAACCCCTGATCTGTTAATAATTAACGGAATTAAAAATTTTGATCACAAAAAAGCAAAACATGCTTATAAAGATCTGCTGAAAGGACATATATGGATACTGTATGTGCCCTCAGTTAATAAGTATTTTGTCAGATATGAAAGTTCGGGTGAACTTTCAATGAACGGGCAGCTTCTGCAGGAAGATAAAGTATATCCGTTCAGTCAGGGCTCGTCTATTAAGGGGTATAAAATAACACCTATATATTACTGGGACGTTACCATGCAGTTCCTGAAAGAGGAGTTTAAGGCATCGAGAGTTGTATATGAAGTAAACAGCCTTGAATACCGGTTCAAAAGCGGCGCAGTGGGGATTCATCACATGAGTTTCAGGGAAGAATCCGGAAGAATGGTTGGAATAATGGGTGCGAGCGGAGCCGGGAAATCAACGCTGCTCGGAGTTCTAAATGGTTCTTGCGATCCCTATGATGGCGAAGTTCTTATTAATGGAGTCAGCATACATAGAGAAAAGGATAAAATAAAGGGACTTATCGGATATGTTTCGCAGGACGATCTCCTGATTGAAGAGCTTACGGTATTTGAGAATCTTTATTACAACGCCAAACTGTGCTTTGATAATCTTGCTGAAGATGAGATAATCAGCAGAGTTGATGGTGTTCTGAAAAACCTTGGACTCAATGAAATAAGGAATATACAGGTCGGAAGTCCACTGAACAAAAAAATAAGTGGAGGACAGAGAAAGAGGCTGAACATATCACTTGAGCTTATACGTGAACCGGCAATAATGTTTCTCGATGAACCAACATCTGGTCTTTCATCGCGTGACTCTGAAAATATTCTGGACCTTTTGAAAGAGCTCGCACGTAAAGGCAAGCTTCTGTTTATAGTAATACATCAGCCATCGTCAGAGATTTTTAAGATGTTTGACAAGCTAATAATCCTGGATACCGGCGGATACCTTATCTATAATGGCAACCCTGTTGATTCAATTATATATTTTAAAAGAAAAATTGAACAGGCAAACTACAATGAAAGTGAATGTTATGTTTGCGGAAATGTAAATCCTGAACAGATTTTCAATATTGTTGAAACTAAAGTATTTACTGAGAGCGGGCAGCCTACTGAAACTCGCAGGATATCGCCGGCAGACTGGAGTAACCTTTATAAAGAAGAAAAGAAAGACGATAAGCTGGAGCCAGGGGGTTCAATACCAGAAATAAATTTCAAGACTCCGAATAAGTTTAAACAGTTTATAGTCTTTGCGAAGCGGGATGTCCTTTCTAAAATTGCTGACACCCAATACCTGCTTATAACACTTCTTGAAGCGCCTGTTCTGGCATTTTTCCTCGCGTTTCTCATCAGATACTTTGATGAAAGCATCAAAAATCCACACTATACACTTTATAACAACAGCAATCTGCCGATTTATATTTTCATGTCGGTGATAGTGGCAATATTCATGGGACTTACGGTCAGTGCTGAAGAAATTATAAAGGATAGAAAAATACTTAAAAGGGAGGCTTTCCTGAATCTTAGCTGGAACAGTTACCTGATGTCAAAAGTTTTTGTACAGTTTGTTATATCTGCTATCCAGGCTTTCACCTTTGTAGTTATAGGCAACGGAATCACTGAGATTAAAGGGATGATGTTTGAATACTGGCTGGTGCTGTTTTCGTGCTGGGCAGGGGCAAATATGCTTGGACTGGTAATATCCGACAGCTTTAAAGCAGTTGTGACTATTTATATTTTAATCCCGTTTCTTGTTATTCCCCAGATTATTCTAAGCGGAGTAATGGTCAAATTCGAAAAGCTGAATCCAAACATTTCATCCCCTGTTTCAATCCCGATTTACGGTGAGTTTATAACTGCACGGTGGGGTTATGAAGCCCTGGCAGTTAAACAATTCATTGACAATAAATATGAACGCCCCTTTTATCTTTATGAAAAAGATATGAGTATAGCCCAGTTTAAGAAAGATTACTGGAATGTTGAAATAAAGGGTGCTCTGGACAATATTCTGAACGATCTGGACAAAGGTGTAAAAGATAAGGAATTCAAAGACAATCTCGTACTTGTTACAAATGAGATAAAGAAACAATTCATTTTAACTCCGGATGTCAGATTTGACTATATCGATCAGCTAACACCTGACAAAATAACTCCTGAAACAGCTAATGCAGCATTAAGTTACGTGGAATCAATCAGGAAACTTTATGTCAATCTATATAATGACGCAAGTAACAGGAAAGAGGCATTAAAATCGAGGCTTACGGGAGAAAACCTGCAAAATTTCCTGAAGCTAAGGGATAGTTACTATAATAAATCGCTTGAGGAATTTGTGAGGGATAAGAATGAAACTACAAGTATTATTAATTACAAGGGAGAATTGATTCAGAAACTCGATCCCATTTTCATGGATTCCAAATATAAGATGATCAGAGCTCATTTTTATGCACCTGAAAAGCAGGTTTTCGGATCGAAAGTTGACACATATGTGGTAAATGTAATTATTCTGTGGGTAATGACATTCCTTCTTTACCTGATTCTCTATTTCAGGTTACTAAAGAAACTTCTCGATTCAGGGGAATATTTTTTCGGAAAAAGGAGAAAAGGTTCCGAAAAGGAACTAGTGTCATAAATTAAAGAGGCTGCCTCACACGAGACAGCCTCTTTAATTTATTGGAACTAACCGATTTGTGGGGTAATATGATTAAATAAACTATTCAACAATCTCAATCATCTTAAAGGGTACACGGATTATAGATTCATAATCCTCTCCGGCCTCAAGCATATCTTCATCGTCTTCCTCATAATACCAGTTAACTTCTACTTCATTTTTTGCCTTATGTATTGCTTCCAGTTTTTTGAATACATCAAGAATACATTTGGATGAACTTGTATTGAAATATTCAAGACGTATATTTACCACTGTTTTATTAAGCGGAGACTCCTTATATGTGTCGAGCCAGTCAACCAGAGGCTTATAGAATTCAACTGAGTTTTCTGGTATCGAACGTCCTTTTATTTCGAAGACACCTTCTGTAGAATCAAATTTTACTGTAGGAGTTTTAGGAGTTCCTTCAATTATGATCGGTTCCATTTTTATCAGATTTAAAAGTTGTTTTACTTTTATTCGTTCACTAAAATATCAAGATAGAAAAATGAATAATTACTGTCGTACACTTTAAATGCATACTCCAGTTTATTACCTGTTTTCCTTGCTATATCAACAAGCCCGAGACCTCCTCCACCTTTGGCCGATATTCTCTGGTGGTTCAGAATAAACTTATAAAGTTCCTTTATCTCCTCATGGCTGGACCTGTTAATTCTTTTAATTTTCTCTTCAAGCTTCTCAACGTTTTCAATATGTACAAAGTTGCCTGTTATAATCCTGTACCCGTCACTAACCTTCTTCACCACGAGAAGACCAAATTTTTCAGATGTCTGATCCTCAAAGTCTTCAGGAACTCTGTCAACATGATGATATAGATTCTGCAGGCTTTCAACCAGAACATTGTAAACCTTCTTTCTGAGCTTAGATTGTTCTTTTACAGCAACCATCTTATCCTCAACAGTGTCAAGAACATGATTTATGACATCCGAATCAACATTACCCTTATAATAAAGGATTGTATTCCCGGTCGATAGGTCTGAAAAATAATTCTCTATATTAAAGCTCATTTAAGCTTCATTTAAGATATGCTCAAGTTTTCCAATAACAAATATAATAAAAATATAAAGTTACCAAATTATAACTTGCCCTCTTTACTGATTTTTAAATAATAGCGGTATTTTTGATAAATGTAACAATTTGTTGTGATCAATACCATATATGAAGTGATATCACAACCTTCCCTGTTTTTTTGTTCCCTGGTACATCTCATATTTAAGAAGGACACATTCTAAAGCTCCGTTAAACAGAATATGTTTTTCTTTAGGTTTCAATCCAATATGTTTGAGTGATTCTTTGTTTGAAGTAATCAGCCAGGCAGTGTTACCTGGAAAATTGTGTTTAAGTGTTGTTCCGATCATACTGTAAAGATTGTCGATTTCCTCAGGCTGAATTCTCTGTCCGTAAGGAGGATTAAGAAACACATAACCAATATCATCAGTTGATCTAAGATCTTTAAAATCAGATGTTTCAATGAATATTACATCATTAAGACCTGCTCTTGCAACATTGGCTTTAGCAACTTGTATAGTCTGTTCTGATATATCGCTTCCAAAAATTTTTACAGCCGAACGGATAATAAGACTGTTACAATCATACTTGATCTTTTCGTAGAGATCTTCATCAAAATTTTTCCAGCGTTCAAACCCATAAAACTGACGAAATTTTCCCGGAGGAATCCTGCAGGCAATAAGCCCTGCCTCAATTGGTATGGTACCCGATCCGCACATCGGATCAATAAGAGTTGCAGATACTTTCCACCCGGATAAGAGAATTATACCAGCTGCAAGAACTTCGTTAAGAGGAGCTACTGACTGATCCTGCCTGTAACCTCTTTTAAACAATGGCACCACAGAAGAGTCAAGCGAAATGGTCACCGTATCATTGCTAATATGCAGGTTGATGAGTACCCTTGGATTGCTATTGTCTACTGAAGGGCGTCTGCCGGTCTTATTTCTGAAATAATCGGCGACAGAATCTTTAAGAATGAGGCCCGGATATCCTGTATGACCAAAATGAGGTGAATTTATTACTGGTACAATAGAAAAAGTATCATCGGGATCCATATATCTATCCCAATTTATCTTTGATCCTCCTTTATACAGATCATCTTTTGATCTTATCCTGAAGTCAGCAATTACCAGTAGTACAGACAGTGCAGTTCTTGCAGCATAATTTACCCGGTACAGAAGACTCATGTCTCCTTCAAACAATACTGCACGGTTTGCAATTTGCACTTCTCCTGCTCCCAGACTGATAAGTTCTTCCGAAAGAACTTTTTCAAGTCCGTACAGAGTCTTTGCCACAAATCTCATTATGAAGTTATTGACTCCTGATTACTGGATACCTATTAGTGAATTATAATTCTTTTTATCTGATATAACATTAAGAGCCTTGTCGATCACTTTATCGTTTTCATTCAATATCTGGAAGAACTCGTTTGTCTGCCACATATTACTTGCAACATACCCCTTCAGTATTAATAAGATCTCAGCTTTAGACTTATTAAACTGATCCTCGTTAAACTTTACTCCGTCAGTTTCACCTTTGGCAATGAAAGATTTGATATCATCAGGGGTGAATTCAAATTCTGACTTAAAGTCATTGAACGATTTATATTTCGAATTCAGCAAGGAGCGGTTCTTATCATAATAATCAAGAGTAAATGTGGTAAGAACATTCTTTGCAAAAAGTTTGTTAAAATAAGGCGAAATATATGAAGTATCTGCCGAAACAAAAACATCGGGCATTATTCCACCTCCTCCATATACGATCCTTTTGTTAATCAAAGTCTTATACTTCAACGAATCAGGCAAACGGATGCTGTCAACTGACATGAGTTCGCCATCAGTATATCTTTTATAAAAGTTTTCCATGTATTTGTCATATCCTTCGTTATAAGGTCTTTGAATCGATCTGCCTGATGGTGTGTAATATCGAGCAATCGTGAGCCTTATCATTGAACCATCAGTAAGATAAAAACCATTCTGTACCAGTCCTTTCCCGAATGTCCGTCTCCCCATAATAACTCCACGGTCCCAATCCTGAATAGCTCCGGCAAAAATCTCGCTAGCCGATGCAGACCCTTCATCTGTAAGAACAACAAGCCTCGACGAGGAAAGGACCCCATTTCCAGTAGATTTAAAGTCCTGCCGTGGCGATTTTCTGCCAAGAAGGTAAACAAGCAGTTTCTCATCAGAGAAAAACTTGTCGGCCAATTGAGTTGCTGCAAGCATGTATCCACCACCATTCCCTCTTAAATCGAGAACAAGGTTTTTCATGTTGTTCTTTTTAAGATTTGTTACAGCGTCAGAAAACTCCTTCTCTGTAGTAGCTGCAAATTTATTCAGCTTAATATATCCGGTTTCTTTGTCAAGCATATATGAAGCATCGACACTTAATATCGGGATCTTATCGCGGATAATAGTAAAATCGAGGATATCTTTCGATCCTTTTCTGTAGACAGTAATATTAACTTTAGTCCCCTTCGCGCCCATTAGCCTGCTGCGCACTCCGCTTGTAGAAATATTTATTCCGGTAACTTTTTCCTGATCAATAGTCAGAATTCTGTCTCCGGCCCTGATTCCAACTTTTTCGGAAGGTCCGCCACCGATAGGTTCAACAATTATAATTGAGTCGCGCAGGAGATTAAACTGAACACCGATTCCTTCAAAATTTCCATTAAGAGGTTCATTCATTTCTTTAACATCTTTGGCAGAGATATATGTGGAATGCGGGTCGAGGTTTTTCAGCACCTCAATTATTGCCTTTTCAGTGAGCATATCAAGATTCACTGAATCGACATAAAAGTTGTCAATCAGGCTCAGAGTTCTTCCGAATTTAAAAGTACCTTCATTTAATACCTGCGATGAAGCAGTAACAGCAACGAGGAACAATGAAATTGTTAAAACTACTCCTAAAAATATTTTTCTCTTCATTTTCTAATTTTCTATGTTTTATTATATTTCAACAATTTAAATGTGGGAAAGTTCTGTAAATGTCCAGGCTAAACCCATTGCTTGCCTATCGCCGAAACGGGGCAAGCTCTCCCGCGAGGGGAATTTAAACCTCCATTTGATGCTTAATTTATAATTTTTGATTTTCAGCTTTTGTCTTTTGACTTATTCCCATTCTATAGTTGATGGTGGTTTGGAGCTTATATCATATACAACCCTATTAATACCTTTTACCTTGTTTATGATTTCATTTGAGACAAAACCAAGAAAATCATATGGCAGGTGCGACCAGTCTGCTGTCATACCATCTGTTGAACTAACTGCCCGAAGCACCACTGCGTTTTCATAAGTCCTTTCATCTCCCATCACTCCGACCGACTGAACAGGTAAAAGAATAACAGCAGCCTGCCAGACTGAATCATAAAGCCCAAATTTTTTGAGACCTTCAATAAAAATATCGTCAGCATCTTTAAGTATGGCAAGCTTTTCTCTTGTCATTTTACCGAGCAACCGAATCGCTAACCCGGGACCGGGGAACGGGTGCCTTTTAAGAATAAAATCGGGAAGTCCCAGAGACTGGCCGACTTTTCTGACCTCATCTTTAAACAAAAGACGAAGGGGTTCCACAACTTTCAGATTCATTTGTGCAGGTAATCCACCGACATTATGATGAGACTTGATTGTTGCAGAAGGGCCGTTGACTGAAACAGACTCTATCACATCGGGGTAGATTGTTCCCTGCGCCAGCCATCTAACTTCTTTGACTTTTTTTGCTTCGCTGTCAAAAACCTCAATAAAAACACGTCCGATTATCTTTCTTTTAGTCTCAGGATCACTAATTCCTTCCAGCTGATCAAGAAACCTGTCACTTGCATCAACACCAACAACATTAAGTCCAAGTCCCAGGTAAGATTCAAGCACTTTGTCAAATTCATTCTTTCTGAGCAATCCGTTATCAACAAAAATACATGTAAGGTTTTTGCCAATGGCTTTATTGAGCAAAAATGCAGCGACTGAAGAATCTACTCCACCTGAAAGTCCGAGTATTACTTTATCATCCCCCAGCTGTTCTTTCAGGCTGATGACAGTTGTTCCAACGAATGAATCAGGTGTCCAATTCTGAGAACAACCGCAGATCCCTATAACAAAATTTTTAAGTATCTGTGTTCCTTCAGTAGTATGATAAACTTCAGGATGGAACTGTATGCCCCATGTCTTTTCACCATTTATGTGATAAGCACCAGCTTTAACGTCAGATGTTGATCCTGTTATTTTATATCCGGCAGGAATTGTTGCTATAGTGTCGGCATGCGACATCCACACCTGTGTTCCCGGATTTATCTTTTCAAAAAGTGGATCGCTGGTGTCTACAAAGACAAGATTTGCCCTGCCATACTCCCTGATTCCCGACGGCTTTACTTCACCACCAAAATCCTGAACAAGGTACTGGGCCCCGTAGCAGATACCAAGCAACGGAACAACGCCCTTTATCATTGAAAGGTCAGTGTATGGCGCATTTTTGTCACGCACCGAGGATGGGCTGCCAGATAATATAACACCTCTGACACTTTCATCGGGAGCGGGGAAATGGTTATAAGGATATATCTCGCAATAGATGTTAATTTCACGTATTCTCCTGGCTATCAATTGAGTATACTGAGATCCGAAATCGAGTATTAGAATTTTTTCCTGCACAACTATTGTTTTTTTATAGTTTTCCCTCTTTTTTCAGGTATCATCTGAAAAAGCATTAAATTGAATATTTTTCCCTTTGTGTTACTTTGAGCTTTCCTTTGTGATTCTTTGTGGTGAAAGGATTTTTGTTTTACCACGAAGGTAAACCAAGGATATCACAAAGGTACACGAAGGGCTTTTCTATCACTAAACATTCTTATTTTAATCCTGATGAGGAATAAAAATGGTCACAAAGGTATAAAATCTTTTATTAAGGATCATTAGTATTCCCCACCTCGTAAGTCCTGCCATCAATAGCAGGATATGTTTTAGGGAAAATAGTTCTTGCTTCATCAACAAGCGGAGAAATATCTTTATAACGCGCTGAAAAATGGCCAATAATAAGAGCACCTGCTCCAGCATCATGCGCGGTCCTGGCGGCATCATAAGTCGTTGAGTGGCCGGTTATTTGAGCTAGATCCTCTTTACTTCCATCGAAAGTTGCTTCGTGATACAATAAACTAACTCCCTTTACAAAAGAAGCTAATCGCTTGAAGTACTTCGTATCGCTGCAATAGGAATATGACAGAGGTTCACGGGGAGGAATTGTAAGATCTTCATTCTTTATTAAAGAGCCGTCAGCAGTAATAAAATCCTCCCCTTTTTTGATTGCAGGAATTCTGACCTGTGGAATTTTGTATTTATCAATATATTCTCCTATGATATTCTTGTCAGATCTTTTTTCCCTGAAAAGGAATCCATAAGATGGAATCCTGTGTTGAAGAGGAAAAGAGGTCACAGTAAGATATTTATCATCGAGGATCTTAACCGGATCCTTACCTGAGAGAGGTACGAAATCAATATCAAAGCTGAGTTTTATGTCAAAATCACTGAGATGTGATCTCAGCATCTTATCATAGTTTTCAGGAGCATAGAGATGAATGGGATTTGTCCTTCCCATTAAGCTGAATGTCGACAAAAGACCATAAAGACCAAAAACATGATCGCCATGAAGATGGCTTATGAAAATATGGTTTATTTTAGTAAACCTTAGTCTGGTCTTTCTCATCTGCATCTGAGTGCCTTCACCACAGTCTATTAAGAATAACCGCTCATGCGCATTGAGCACATGAGCGGAGGGATATCTTCCTGATGTCGGCAAAGCAGAGCTACTACCAAGTATAGTCAGTTTCATCGCACTCTGCAAAGCGATCTTCTTTATGATATCATTTTTTCAGCATCATCAACCGTCGCTGTTATAGTAAGCACGGTATCGAGCTGAGAAATTGTGATAAGACGTTCTACTGCTTCATTAAGTCCGCAAAGAACGAATGTACCACCAGCATTTTTACATAACCTGTTGGCTACCAAGATAGCACTCAGGCCAGAAGAGTCGCAATACTGACATTTTTCAAGATCGAGGATAATATTCTTTTCACCCTTTCCTGAAACAAGCACGAGTTCCGACTTAAGTGCCGGAGCTATGTGCGTATCAAGTTTTTCCGACTGTATCTGANNTTCTTCCATTTCTTCTTTTAAAGCGGCAAGCTGAGAAATATCGCCCAGAGTAGTTTTCTCAGAACTGGATTTTGGTTTCCTGGCAGTTTTCTTAGGTGATGCTGTTTCTTCTTTTTTAACAGGAGCTTCAGCAGCTTTCTTTTCATCTTCAAACACTCTGCTGTGAGAAACGATTATTTTCTTAGCTGATTTATTAAATTCAATTACTTTGAACATTAGTTTTTCGTCAACTTTAGCCATCATTCCATCCTCTTTTACAAGATGTTTCGGAGTAACAAATCCTTCAACACCATAAGGAAGAGCAATTACAGCTCCTTTATCGAATACTTCAACAACTGTCCCCTCATGAACTGAATCCATGGTAAAGAGATTCTCAAAGACATCCCATGGATTTTCTTCAAGCTGCTTGTGCCCAAGGCTCAAACGTCTGTTTTCCTTATCAATTTCGAGAACAACTACTTCAATATCAGCATCGATAGCTGTAAATTCGGCTGGATGCTTGATCTTTTTAGTCCATGATAAATCAGAAATATGAATAAGTCCGTCAACTCCCTCTTCAATCTCAACAAATACACCAAAATTGGTAAAGTTCCTTACTTTGGCAGTATGCTTCGAACCTAGAGTGTACTTTTCATCAATATTCTGCCATGGATCGGCCTTCAGCTGTTTAATTCCGAGAGACATTTTTCTTTCAGTCCTGTCAAGGGTGAGAATTACTGCTTCGATTTCGTCGCCTACTTTCAGAAATTCCTGTGCACTTCTCAGATGCTGTGACCATGACATTTCAGATACATGTATCAAGCCTTCAACGCCCGGTGCAATTTCAACAAAAGCGCCATAATCAGCCATAACTACCACTTTCCCTTTAACTTTGTCGCCTATTTTCATATTTGGATCAACAGAGTCCCATGGGTGTGAAGTAAGTTGTTTAAGACCAAGGGCAATTCTCTTCTTATCGTCATCGAAATCNNGTTCCTTCAAGAACCTGTCCTTTTTCAAGTTTTGCAATAATCTCTTTCTTCTGCTGTTCGAGTTCGGCTTCGATAAGAGCTTTATGGGAAACAACCACGTTTTTAAACTCCTGGTTAATTTTTACAACCTTGAATTCCATTGTTTTACCAACAAATACATCATAGTCGCGAATAGGTTTGACATCGATCTGAGAACCTGGAAGAAACGCTTCGATTCCGAATACATCTACAATCATACCGCCCTTTGTGCGGCATTTGATGTAACCGGTGATGATCTCATCTTTTTCAAGAGATGCATTAACCCTGTCCCATGAATTAATTGCACGTGCTTTTTTATGAGAAAGCAGAAGCTGGCCTTTTTTATCTTCCTGACTCTCAACGTATACTTCAACTTTATCCCCGACTTTAAGATTCGGATTATAGCGGAATTCATTCAAACTGACAACACCTTCCGATTTATATCCTATATTAATAACAACTTCGCGAGAGGTCATCTGGATTACGGTACCAATCACTACTTCATCTACGGCAATTGTTGAGAGAGTTTCGTCATAGAGGGATTCATACTCAAGATACTTAGGTGAGTTTCGTAATTCCTCACTCTCAAAAGTATCCCAGTCAAAATCTTCTGCCGATGTGACAGTTCTTGGTTCGGGTTTTGTTTTAATTTCTTTTTCCGGTTCAGGTCCAGGTTCTGCCTGAGCTTTTTTCGGTTTCTTTTCTTTCTTTACTTCAGATTCGAATCCGTAATCTTCAGCCTTAACGGTTTCAATTGTCACTTCCGCTTCGGGAATCTCTTCTGCAACAACTGTAACGACCTCATCTGAAGGCAATGTTTCTATTGAAACATCCTGTTTTTCAATTTTTTCCCTGGTTCTTGCTTTCTTTACCTCTTTTACAGGGGATTCGCTTTTTTCAACAACCTCCTT
>PMIJ01000072.1 GCA_003157015.1 Bacteroidales bacterium | reverse complement strand
TAGCTCAGTTGGATAGAGCAACAGCCTTCTAAGCTGTGGGTCGTGAGTTCGAGTCTCACCGGAATCACTAATAAGAGGCAATTAATTATTGCCTCCTTTTTTTCTGTTATCTGTATCCTATCAGCCCAAGAAATCCATTACCCAGAAATTGTATAACAGGTAATATAGGGAAGACATTTAATTTTGTAGCAAAACTTAGAATTATCAGTCCGAATAAAAGGAAAGATCCATATTTATAAAGACCATTATATAGAACCGGATATTTTTTGAACTGAGATAATAATAAATGAGAACCATCCAGCGGTGGCAACGGAATGAGATTAAAGACAAATAGAGCCCAGTTTATAAAAATAGCCGAGCGAAAAATCTGAAATATTATAAGATTAGCTGATATTGCTGAAGATAACAGAACAAATAAAATAGAGAGTATCATTGCAATGAGTGCATTTGATAAAGGGCCGGCTAAGGCTATTTTGATAACGTCTGTTTTAGGATTTTTCAAATTCTGTTCATTAAATTGTACAGGTTTTGCCCAGCCGAATCCGACGAAAATCAACATTAAAAACCCAAGAGGATCAATGTGTTTTAATGGATTAAGAGTAAGGCGTCCCTGTTCCTTTGCCGTAGAATCACCACATAAATGGGCAACCAGCGCATGACAGGATTCATGCACAGTCAATCCAAGTATTACCCCTGGCAGAAATATTAAAGCCTGGGTAAAATCAAAGTTTCCCATTCTGTCTTTTATTGACTGGCTGGTAAAAATCTGCCGGAGTTAGATGACATTTATTTATCATTTCGATGGCATAATCTGCACCACTGAAATTGGAATCCATGTTATTAGTCCCAACGGTGAATTTTACTCCGGCATACTTTGCCCTGGTTATAAATTTTGCAGAAGGGATTTTGAACCTGTTGTTTATTTCTATTGCTATATTATGATCTTTTGCTGCCTTGATTACCCTGTCCATCCTTTCTTCGGTCCAGAAAGAGTCGTATCTGTCTGCCATCTGTGCGGGCAGATAAGTGGGATTAACATACATATTTATTGGTTCGGTAGTCAATATTTTAACTATAGTGTTGACCAGGTAGTTCATAAATTCTTCTTCATTATCAATCCATGTTTCTTCCTTAAT
The DNA here is from genome assembly GCA_003157015.1 of Bacteroidales bacterium. Lineage (GTDB taxonomy): Bacteria > Bacteroidota > Bacteroidia > Bacteroidales > VadinHA17 > LD21. Next base: position 17,653 of record PMIJ01000072.1, on the reverse strand, counting down.
CCAGATCCTGTTCCTTCTGCCTTTTGCATCAGTGAAGGTCATTGCATCTGTGAAGACATAATCAAATTTCGCTATGGATTCTTTTGAAAAATTATTCAGCCATTCTCTCCCTTCAGCCTGCATACCTATTAAGAACTGAGGATAATTTTTAAGAGAGTTAATAACAGAATCTATTTGATTGTCACTGTGAACCGGGAACCCGATTCCGACATTTGTAACAAGTCCATACCTGATGTTTTCAGTTTTTGATTTTTTTACTGCATCTTCAATAGTAAAGCCTCCTTTACAATGAACATGAAGATCAGTCAGAGGAAACGGGCTTTTAGTCTGACAATTGCAAAACGTAAATGATAATAAACCCATGATTAATACCGCTAATCTTTTCATATTATATATTATTAAATACTTAACAGTGATTTATTTTCAGAAAAGGTAAATTGTCTCCCTGAAAGGGTGTAAAGCTAACAAAAAAGCCATTCTGCAACAAAATCAATCTTCATTTAATTTGGTCAAGTTTCCACTGAATACTATCAGTGTTTTAAGGCTTTTTTTATTCTTTCGTAATGGCAAATAAAAACATTTCCATTGTTTATATTCCAGTTATGCAAACCATTTCCTATACAATAGGAATATTCTGAACATTTTTCACATCTTCCGGTTTTTGTCCAGGTTCTATTTCTGAAGAGTTGGTATCCCTTTTCCCAAATTTCAAAAAAATTGTCCTTGTATATGTTGCCCTGAGAAAAAGTTCTGTCAATATTAGGGCATGCAGATATTGAACCGTCTATCAATATTGAGCCAATATTTATTCCTGCTCTGCAAAAAAAGAAACTTTCTCTGACTTTTAATTCATACGGACCAACATATCCCTCACAACTGAATTTAACATCAATTAATTTCTCTTTTCTTTTAATACTGATGAAATCCAGCAATTCTTTAAATTGTAAGTCAGTCAATATCAAATCAGGATTATCTTTTGCCCTACCGATCGGTACTATAGTAAACAACCGCCATGCTTTAACTCCTTTTTCATTCAAATAATTATAAAGATCGGAAAGTTCATATATATTTCTCCCGTTCACGCAGGTAACTATATCAAAATTCAATCTCGACGAATTTGCTGCCAAACTGATAGCTAAATCAACTTTTGAAAAACTGTTATTTGAATGCCGCAACCAGTTATGATTTTCCTCCAATCCATCAAGGCTTAAAGTTAAAGCACCTAATCCTGCATTAAGTAATGAAATATGTTTTTGCTTGTCATATAAATACCCATTTGACACCATACCCCATCGGGCACCATGCTTCCTGATCTCTCTACCGCATATTTCAATGTCATTCCGTAAAAGTGGTTCACCGCCTGTAATTACGACAGTAAAATTATCAGGCTTGTATTTTATAGTATCAAGTGCTGAGAGGAAGTCTGTTAAAGGCATATCCATAAAAGAACTGTTTTGCGAACAGTCACTTCCACAATGTAAACACCTCATATTGCACCTTGTTGTACACTCCCAGAACAAATAATTCAGTTCATGAATTCTTGTTTCAATGTTTTTAAATCTTTGAAAGGATTTTTTTTTTAGTAAAAGAAACATCTATTTTTCTTCGAGAGCAATATTCAAATAAACTGTTTTGGCAATATTCTTCAATAATGTATCTTTTCCTACGAAAATACCATTTTGGCCTGAATCAATATCTTCGAACTTAATGTCATAACTTTCTGCAGTTTCCGTATACATTGAAAATTTACCTTCTTCATCAGTAAACTCATATTGCGTCATATCTGCAACTGAAACTCTGATTCCTTTTATGGGATTGTTTGTTTTTTCCGATTTTACCTGCCCTTGAATAAAAATATCAAGCCCCAAATCATGAGGTGTGCCATAACAGGCTTGAAAGATGAATAAGGCAGAGGTAAGACTCAATCCGCCCAATAATTTTCTTCTCCAGCTTCGTTTCATCTATCAAAATTCAGTCTTATGGATGCAGAATAATCTGTAACAATGAGAATTTCATGCAAGGTAAATAATTTAAAGTACATTCCATTGGAAGTGAAATGATTTTTAGATCATATTTTTAATCATTATTTAACAAAAGGATAAACTCCCAAAATCATTTGTAATGTCTTTTATAATTGCCAAAAATCTCTTACGTTTACAAAAAGTGCAAAATAATTTCTGAAAAGTCCTTCGAGAAATTTATTGAACCACAAAGGAACACAAAATAATGCTCAGTGCAGCACCAAGGAATTATTGAACAGATAAACTACCTCAATGGAAGGAATTGATCGATTTAAAAGTAAAAGAATAGAAGCATAATAAAATATATTATTTTTAAAATGGGAAGGTTAATTTTTATCAATTTGTTCTTTCTGCTTATTTCATTCCCCAGAGTTTTTTCTCAGCCACCTAACGATACTGTAGCTTATTTATTAACCTGTGGACCTGGAACTGAAACTTATTCAATATATGGACATAGCGCTTTAAGGATCGTAATACCTGAAAAACATATAGATACTGTTTATAATTGGGGTGTATTCGATTTCAATACTTCAAACTTTGTCTGGAAATTTGCAAAGGGAAGATTAGACTATATGGTCATAGCTGAATCATCGAAGGGATTTCTTCAGGGTTATTTTAATGAGCAGAGATATGTTTATTCCCAAAAAATCAATATTGAAGCAAAAGAGATACATAAATTAATAGAACTCATAAATGAAAATCTAAGACCGGAGAATATCAAATACAGGTACGACTTTTTCTACGACGATTGTACAACAAGGATCAGGGACCTTCTTGAAAAAGCAATTGGCAAAAACCTGATATATCCTCCTCCGGAATCAGGCAAAATCCCTACTTTCAGGGACATGGTCGCCAAATATCAAAATCCATATCCCTGGTTAAAATTCGGGGTAGATCTTATAATGGGTTCAACTGCTGACAAGAAAGCTTTTTTCAGAGACAGGATGTTCCTTCCTATCGATATGAAGGATGAGTTATCAAAAACTGTTATACAGAGATCTGAAAAGAGGATCCCATTGCTGCAGAATCCGGTTGTTCTGCTCAGTTTTGAACCTCCGTCAATAAAGCAAAACTTTTTTATCTCTCCGCCTTTTATATTTACCCTGGTAATAATATTGATACTTATCCTGGCTGCACTTACAAAAAACAGGAGGGCTGTCAGGATAATTGATATTACAATTTATTCTGTTTTTTCACTGCTTTCCATTCTTATGATCTTCTTTAACTTTTTTACTGATCATGTGCAGATGAGATGGAACCTTAATATAATATGGCTTAACCCTTTTATTATAGTATGCCTGGTGATGCTGCTAATGAATAAAACAGGAACCCTTTGGTTCAGAATAGTATTTTGCTTTTCCGCAGGATTTATCGTTCTGCATTATGTTCTGCCACAGGATTTCAATATTGGGTTCATATTGCTCGCAATTATATTGCTTATCAGAAGTTCAGTGAGATGCGGTTTTGACTGGAACCCTCTAACACTAAAATAATATCTGAATTCCCCATTGTTTTACCTCCCACCATCCCAGATGGGGGTTTAAAAATTCTGGGATTATTCTTACCCCCTAATTGGGGAGAACAGTGGTAGAAATCCCGAAATGTATAACATTATTAACCTTTAACTAATATTTAACATCCATTAACAAGAAGTTAAAAGTTTCGGAGCTTCTTTTGTAAACTGTTTTCAAAAAAACAGTTATGGTTAATGATACTCAAATTATTATATTTGCTACTTAAATTTTTTAGCTATGGAGCAAACTGCTGACATCAGGATTTTAAATGAAAAGATTGAAAAGGAAAGTTCCTTCGTCGACATTATCAGATTGGAGATGAATAAAGTTATTATAGGGCAAAAACACCTGCACGACAGCCTAATGATCGGGCTGCTTGCCAATGGGCACATTCTGCTTGAAGGTGTACCCGGGCTGGCAAAGACCCTTGCCATAAAATCGCTTGCCTCTATAATAGATGCAAAATTCAGCAGGATACAGTTTACACCCGATCTTCTTCCTGCAGACCTTATTGGAACAATGATTTATAGTCAGAAGAAGGAGGAGTTCATAGTAAAAAAAGGACCTGTCTTCGCAAATTTTATCCTCGCTGATGAAATCAACAGGTCTCCTGCAAAAGTTCAGAGCGCTTTGCTGGAAGCTATGCAGGAAAGGCAGATCACGATAGGTGAGAATACATTTAAACTTGATGAACCATTCCTGGTTCTTGCGACACAGAACCCTATTGAACAGGAAGGAACTTACCCTTTGCCTGAAGCACAAATTGACCGGTTTATGATGAAAGTGCTTATTGATTATCCGGCTATGGATGAAGAAAAACTTATAATTAGAGAAAACCTGGCTAAGGATTTTCCCAAAGCTAACACTGTTATCAAAACAGCTGATATACTACGAGCCAGGAATATTGTAAGGGAGGTATATATGGATGAAAAAATTGAAAATTATATTCTTAATATAGTTTTTGCAACAAGAAACCCTGAAAAATACGGCCTTCCGGCATTTAAAAACATGATCTCATATGGCGCCTCCCCACGGGCATCAATTAATCTTGCTCTTGCCGCAAAAGCCTTCGCATTTATAAGGAGAAGAGGATATGTTATTCCTGAAGACATAAGAACGATCTGTCATGACGTAATGCGTCACAGAATTGGTCTGACCTATGAAGCAGAGGCTGAAAATATCAATCAGGATCATATAATTTCCGAAATTCTTAATGTAGTTGAAGTTCCCTAGCAGTTGCTCTATGAAAATTATCACGGTGTATGCAACATTAATGCTGACCTGCGTTTGCAACTATGGTCAGAATCTAATAGGGTTAAGGGAAAAGGAAGTCATGAAGTATATGAAGGAAAAGCGTCACGACATGAATTACAATAATGTCATAAACAGCAAGTTTAATTATCTGAAATACTCTGATAATTCAGAGAATGAAACAGTATTGTTTTTTCTTACCCCCGATTCAGTCTGCAGAAGTGTGAGAATTATATGTGACGAAAGTATAAAATCTCAAAAAATTAAGGAACTCGATTCAAAGTACGTTAAAAAGGGAGAGAATAAATGGATCGACAAAAGGGGTAGTAAGGAATATCTAATTGAGATCATGGAAGGTAAATGGTCATGCATAATATCTATTGAACCCGAGAAATAATTTGTTGTAAAAGTGGAAGCAACTGAATTATTAAAAAAAGTCCGGAGAATTGAAATAAAAACCCGAGGATTAAGCCGGCATATATTTGCGGGTGAATATCACAGCGCTTTTAAAGGTCGTGGTATAGCTTTCAGTGAAGTAAGGGAATATCAGTATGGCGATGATATAAGAAGTATAGACTGGAATGTGACTGCCCGTTTCAACCATCCATATATTAAGATTTTTGAAGAGGAAAGGGAACTCACAGTTATGTTGCTCATTGACGTAAGCGGATCGGGAAATTTTGGAACACAGGTAAGCTTTAAGCGAGATGTAATGACAGAAGTAGCTGCGGTGCTCTCTTTCTCCGCAATATATAATAATGATAAGATTGGCGTAATTTTCTTTTCCGACAAAGTAGAAAAATTTATTCCTCCGCTTAAGGGAAGAAAACATATTCTGAGGATTATCAGGGAACTTCTTGATTTTACTTCACAAAGCAAAAGGACTAATCTTGATGAACCGCTACGTTTCCTTACAAACGCCATTAAAAAAAGATGCACAGCATTTATTATATCCGATTTTATTGTTCCTGAATTCGAAGAAGCTCTGAGAATTGCATCAAACAAACATGATATTGTTGCTTTAAAGGTATATGATCCTGTTGAACAGTCAATTCCTGACATCGGCTTAATAAAAGTATCAGATTCGGAAACAGGAGAGGAAAAATGGATAGATACCTCATTTGCCGGTACCAGGATAGCTTATGAAAATTGGTGGAGAAGTCATATGGAAATAATAAAAAATACCTTTAAAAGATGTGGCGTGGATTCTGCTGAATTGCGAACTGATGCAGATTATGTAAATCCACTTATGAAGCTGTTTGAGAAAAGATAATATTTATGAAGAAATTTATTATTTCCATATTTCTCTTTTTTTCAATTATTGTTTCATCTTTTGCTCAGGATGTAAAAATAACCTCATCATTCGATTCAGTAAAAATTTACATTGGCGATCAGATAAAGTACACAGTTACAATAGATAAACCATCGGATCTGAAGCTTTCTTTCCCTGTTTTCAGAGATACTTTGTGTAAAAATATTGAAATTATTTCCGGTCCCAGGATAGACAGTTCTCTTCAGAACGGAAGGACCAGGATTATCCAAAAATATCTGATAACATCATTTGATTCAGGACGATATCAGGTTAAACCTTTATTTGCCGAAGTTAAAAATGAAGGTGGATTAAAAAGATATTATTCAGACTATTCGACTTTGAAAGTTATGAGGGTTAAAATCGCTCCTGCTGATACCACAGCAAAAATATTTGACATAGTAAAGCCTTACAAAGCTCCGGTGACATTAGGAGAAATACTTCCATGGATCCTTATCGTTCTGTTGGCCGGAACGCTTACATGGGCTGCATTAAGGTATTTCAAGAAATTTATTAAATCCGAAACAGTAGCAGAGTCTTTCATTCCTTCGGAACCCGCTCACGTGATCGCATTCAGGGAACTTGAGAAGCTAAAAAGCGAGGAGTTGTGGCAGAAAGGAGAGATAAAAAGATATTATACAACACTGACTGAAATATTGCGTCAATACCTCGAAAGCCGGTTCCGAGTCTTTTCTCTGGAGCTGACAACTTTTGAGACACTTGAAGCTCTTGTAAAAACAGGGTTTAAGAAGAACGGATCGTACAATGATCTTAAATCCGTGCTTACAGGTGCTGACCTGGTGAAATTTGCAAAATATAATCCTGCGTCTGAAGAAAATGAATTGCATTTTCAGAATTCATGGAATTTTGTGCTAGCGACGAGGGAGATCGAAATGACTGATGAACCGGAAGCAGAGAAGATAAGTATGAAGGAGGCCAGTATATGAATGGAATAGCCTTTGCCCAGCCTCTCTTTCTGTACCTTCTGGTCATCGTGCCGGTTATGGTTGTATTTTATTTACTTAAGCAGCAAAAGGTAACTGCTTCTGTGAGAATGCCTGGTTTACAGTCCTTTGCTGAAGCAGGAACCACATTCAGACTCATACTCAGACATATTCTTTTTGCCTTAAGGATTATTGCAATAACTCTTCTGATTATTGTTCTTGCCCGTCCTCAGAAAACTGATAAATACCAGGACGTTACAACAGAAGGAATTGATATCGTTCTGACCCAGGACATTTCAGGCAGTATGCTCTCACGCGATTTCAAACCCGACAGGCTGGAAGCAGCTAAAAATATTGCCACGGAATTTATTTCCGGAAGACCATACGACAGGATAGGACTCGTAGTTTTCAGTGGGGTATCATTTACTCAATGTCCGCTGACAACAGATCACGCAGTGCTGATCAACCTTCTTCGAGAAATCCAGAGTGGAATGATTGAAGACGGAACAGCGATAGGAATGGGACTGGCCACAGCCGTAAACAGGATAAAAGATTCACAGGCCAAGAGCAAAGTGATAATACTGCTGACTGACGGAGTAAATAACAGGGGTGAAATTGCACCTGAAACAGCCGCTGAAATTGCAAAAACATTTGGCATTCGCGTTTATACTATCGGAGTCGGTACTCAGGGAATGGCTCCATATCCTGTACAGACACCTTTCGGAATTCAATACCAGGATATTCCAGTTGAGATAGATGAAGCAATTCTTCAGAAAATTGCAGAGACAACAGGCGGAAAATATTTCCGTGCAACTGACAACGATTCACTTGAAAAGATCTATAAAGAAATTGACAAGCTTGAAAAATCAAAGATTGATGTAAAGCAGTTCATACGAAAGGAAGAGAAATACTTACTGCCGGCGCTATTTGCATTTTGTCTTTTAATGCTTGAATTAGCAGCCAGAACTACGATATTTAAAAACCTTACTTAAACGCACAACAGACAATGCAATTGTTCAGATTTGCAAATCCAGTTTTTTTATACCTGTTGCTTCTGCTCCCGGTTTTAATACTGTTGTATATACTTAATGAAGTCAGGAAAAAGAATGCTTTAAAACGGCTAGGTAATATAAAGCTTGTAAGCAGGCTGGTACCTGAAATGTCAAAGATTCGTCCCGTAATTAAGTTTATTTTACAGCTAATTGCTGTTATTGCCGGAATAATTATGCTTTCCAGACCTCAGTTTGGTTCTAAGATTGAAGATATCAAAAAACAGGGAGTGGAGGTTATTATTGCACTTGATGTAAGTAATTCGATGCTTGCTGAAGACATTCAACCCGACCGGCTCACAAGGGCAAAGCAGGCAATATCCAGGCTTGTTGATATACTTGACAATGATAAAATAGGATTGATTGTGTTTGCCGGTGATGCATATATTCAAATTCCTGTAACAACAGATTACATTTCTGCAAAAATGTTTCTGTCGACCATTAATCCCAATATGGTGGCGAAACAGGGAACAGCTATAGGATCAGCTATCAGTTTGGCAATGAGATCATTCAGTCCGGGTGAAGGGAAAAGTAAAGCAATCATTATAATTACAGATGGGGAGAACCATGAGGATGACCCTGTAAAAGAAGCTGAAGAAGCATCAAAAGCCGGAATAGTAATTCATACAATTGGCATCGGGTCAACTGAAGGCGTTCCTATTCCGATTGTAAATAATGGAAAAAAAGACTATCTTAAGGATGCCGCCGGAAATACAGTCATAACAAAGCTTGATGAAGACATACTTAAAAAAATAGCTTTAAGCACAAATGGTAACTATGTAAGAGCAAGTAATTCGAACGTCGGGCTTGATGAGATCTATAACGATATCAAGAAAATGAAAAAACAGGATCTTGAGAGCACCATGTATACTGAGTATAATGATCAGTTTCAGGTATTTGCCGGGATAGCCCTGTTTCTTCTGATATTCGATTTTATGGTTATGGAGAGAAAGAACAGAAGGCTGGCAAATATCAGGTTATTTAAAATTAAGGTTTAATCTATTTTGGCATTAATTATGTACAGGGTGATTCACATAAGAGAGAAGATGTCAATACTGAAAAGCTTTTTACTTTTTTCATTTGTGATTTTTTCAGCCATTCTGAACGCACAGACTGATAAGAAATTCATCAGAAAAGGTAACAGGGAATATGAAAAGAATAAATTTTCAGATTCAGAAATTTCCTATAGAAAGGCCATAGATAAAAATAAGCAATCTCCTGATGCTTTATTTAATATCGGGGACGCACTTTATAAACAGAACAAGTTTGAAGATGCCGGCAAACAATTTATTGAGAGTACAAATGAAAATTATGACAGGCTAAAGAAATCAGAAGGATTATATAATCTTGGAAATTCAATGTTTAAGACGAATAAGCTACAGGAAAGCATTGACGCTTATAAAAACTCGCTCAAGCTCAATCCAGGCAAGATGGAGGCAAAATATAATCTGTCATATGCAGAGGATCTGTTGAAAAAGCAGCAGGAACAGCAGAAACAGCAACAGCAGCAGGATAAAAACAAGAAAGATCAGAACAAGGATAAAAACAAGGACGATAAGAATAAGGATCAGAATGATAAAAATAAAGATCAGCAAAAAGACCAGAACAAAAATCAGGATCAGAAACAACAACCAAAACAGCAGCAACAGGAAATTTCGAAGGAAGATGCTCAACGTCTGCTGAATTCAATGGCAAATGATGAAAAAAAGGTTGAGGAAAAAATCAAGCTTGATAAAGCAGAAAAAGAAAAGGTTAGGACAAAGATAAACTGGTAATTTGAATGGAATGAGAATGAAAAAAGCAATATTATATCAGTTAATCTTCTTGATATCTTACCCAGTTTCAGGACAGGATATTTATGTTAAAGCTGAATACCCGTCAGTTGTAAATGCAGGAGATCAATTTACAATAATTTGGACGGTTAATTCCGGAGGCGGTGAGTTTACTGCTCCATCATTCAGCGGCTTCTATAAACTAATGGGACCTCAGACATCGTATAGTTCAAGTACTCAAATAATAAACGGGAAGGTTTCAAACGAGACTTCCTATTCTTATGTTTATTACATTCAGGGAGTTAAAGAAGGAAAATTTGTAATCGCACCGGCTACATTTATTCTTAAAAACAAAACTTATTCCTCTGATTCCTTACGCATAGAAGTTATTGGAAGTACTTCTCAAAAGCAAAGTTCCGGACCGGGAAACACTAATTCAGATAATAATCAGGAGGTAGAATCTTCGGGCAAAGATCTTTTTATTAACCTGACGGTTAACCGTAGAGAAATCCTTATGGGTGAACCGGTTGTTGCAACAGTTAAAATCTATTCTCATGTAAATATTGCGGGAATTAATGAAATCAAATATCCCTCTTTTAACAGTTTCCTGAGATCAGATATCGCCACTCCGCCTCTTACTTCACTCCGGCAGGAAAATGTCAATGGCACAATATATGGTTCCGGAGTGATCCAGCAGTTTCTGCTTTATCCACAGGTTACCGGTGAAATAAAAATTGATCCGGTAGAGATTTCTGTTCTGGTTCAACAAAAAACAAAAGGAGAGTCTGATCCTTTTTTTGGAGACTTCTTCTCTTCTTATCAGACTGTGCCTAAGGTTGCTGCAAGCCAGACTGTCAGAATTAAAGTTAAACCGTTGCCTGGAATTAAACCAGCTGATTTTTCAGGAGTGGTAGGAAAACTTGACCTAAAAGCAACTCTTAACAAACAATCTGTCAACGTAAATGATGCTGTAACTTTTAAGGTAGTTTTATCAGGAACAGGTAATCTGAAAATTGCTTCAGTTCCAGTTCTGAAATTGTCGCCTGACATCGAAGTTTATGATCCTAAAGTATCTGATGACATAAAGAATGGAATCAACGGTACTACCGGACAAAAAAGTTTTGAATATTTGATGATACCCCGGCATAATGGAGATTACACAATCCCTCCGATATCATATTCGTACTTTAATATAGCCAATGGCAGATATGAAAAGCTGACAACAGAAGAGTTTCATTTCAGTGCCCGGAAGGTAAGTGGACAGAATTCAGGAGCCACAGTTTATGGAGGAGTAGGAAAGGAGGATGTAAAGTATCTCGGAAAGGACATCAGGTTTATAAAATCAGATCCGGGAACCCTTAAAAAAACAGGTGATATTTTATTTTCCAAACAATCGTTTTACAGTGTTTATGCGTTTTCGCTTTTTGCGTTCCTTTTGATTCTGTTTCTGAGAAGAGAACATATAAGACGCAATTCTGACCTCTCACTGGTCAGGAACAGAAAAGCCGGAAAGATAGCGATCAAAAGGCTGCATCTGGCATCTGTTTGTCTTAAGAATGATGAGACAGATCAATTCTATGATGAGATTCTTAAAGCTATCTGGGGTTACCTGAGTGACAAACTTAGTATTCCTGTTTCGGATCTTACCAGGAACAATGCAATCACTTCACTTCAGGAACAGGGAATTGATGATGAAATTATAAATAGCCTGTCAAAAATTCTTGATGCCTGCGAATTTGAAAGATTTGCACCTTCTTCATCAGGTGCTGAAGTTGCATCAATTTATGAAGGTGCCTCAAATTTCATTAAGTCAGTTGAAAACATAATAGGCTAAAAAATGAACACAAAAAAACAATATATTTTAATCCTTCTAATTATCTCTTTATTTGTTAATACAGCATCTTCACAGGGTACTGACAAAGACAAATTTTATCAGGGTGTCACCTATTTTTCTGCTGGCAGCTATAAAGAGGCGTTACAGGTCTGGACAGATATTTATAATACAGGCTACAGATCAGCAAATCTTGATTATAACATTGGGAATGCTTATTTTAAACTCAATAATGTTCCCTATGCTATCCTCTTTTACGAACGTGCAAGCCTGCTTAAGCCAGCCGATGAAGATATTAATTACAATATCCAGGTTGCAAAGACTCTGATTGTGGATCGATTCCAGGAAATTCCGGAATTATTTTTCATTAAATGGTATAATTTTGTCTCGTTATTTCTTTCCACAAACAGTTGGGCTAAAATAAGTCTTACATCTTTTATTCTTTTTCTTCTTCTGCTGTCATTGTATATATATTCGCCCAGACACAGATACAAGGTGATAGGATTTTGGCTGGCGTTCTTTTTTATTATACTGTCTCTAAGCTCAGTTGCCTTTGCAAAGAGGAATAAATCACTGGTATATGACAGCCACAAAGCAATAATATCCATACCGGTAATAAGCGGGAAAAGTTCCCCTGACAAAAGCGGAAACGATCTTTTTGTGTTGCATGAGGGCACTAAAGTAACTATCGAGGATGAAGTAGGAGAGTGGACTGAAATAAGGCTGTCAGACGGGAACAAAGGCTGGGTACCTTTAAATACTGTTATTATTATTTAACCGGATTGCAACTATTTTGTTATATTTCTGGTCAGAATATTTAAGTAAATTCTAATTCCTGATCATGAAAAAGCTTATTGTTACTTCTCTTCTTATTTTATCTGTTCTTGCATGTAAAAAGAAAGAGCTCTCGCCCGAGGGACCTACTGATGTCAGAATCAGAAATAAGTCCGATCTGACTTTCCAGAATGTAATAGTAAGTACTTCTGAGAAGACAGGAGATACTGTCACTATCGGAACTATTCCAAATGGTTCCACTTCTGATTACTTCAGATTCACAAAAGCATATCCCAAGGCAGAAATTTCTGCAATGATTAATGTTAATGGCTCACCGGTTAAATTTTCCACAGGGTCAGTAAGTAACACTTATATGCAATATATCGGAAGAGACAGGATCACTTATGAAGTATACATTTCTAATATGACCAACAAGGAACTTTCCATAAGTGATGTCATTGAAGATGAAGCACTTGTTTTAAAATAGTTATTCAGGTTCCACTTTCATCTGCATAATGGAAGAATACGTAACTGCCTGCCCCAGAAACTGCTATAGCACCTGTACATTCAGGGTGCAGGTTGAAAACAACACTATCCGCAGAATTCTTCCATACTCGGAAAATCTTGCCACCCCGGAGGGTCCTTGCATAAAAGGGCTGTCTTATATTGAAAGAACCCATTCACCTGACAGAATTATTCATCCTCTGATCAAAACTTCTACCGGAAAATTTGAAGAAATTGGCAGTAAAGAAGTACTGGACATAATTGCCGCCAAACTAAATTCTATAAAATCAGAATTTGGCACAAAAAGCATATTATGGTACAAAGCAAGCGGAATGTCGGGACTTACAAATGATATCGGATATTCGTTCTGGAAAGAATTCGGGGGAACAACAGCTACATATGGCAATCTGTGCTGGCCGGCGGGCCTTGAAGCTGTAAGACTGACCTTAGGTTCTGTAAAGCATAACGTACCATGGGATCTTGAAAATGCCAGAACTATTATAATCTGGGGTAAAAATCCTGCTGAAACAAATATCCAGGAGATTGCTTTCATTACCAGGGCAAAAGAAAATGGCTGCAGGATAATTGTAATCGACCCATTACGTACACCTACTGCTGATAAAGCAGATATTCTTATTAGTCCAAAACCGGGAACAGACGGAGCACTTGCCCTCGCTATAGTTGGAGTACTTATTGAAAATGATCTTATCGATCACGAATTCATAACAAATCATGTAAATGGCTTTGACGAATTAAAGCAATCAATGCACATGACGACTAAACAAGCTGAGCTTATTACCGGCATTCCTGAAGAAAATATAATTGAGCTTGCAAGGATAATCGGTAAAAACGGACCATTAACAATAGTGGCTGGATATGGGCTACAGAGGCATCAGAATGGAGGCCAGACTATACGAACAATTCTTTTGCTTTCAATACTTACAGGTAATATTGGCAAACCAGGTTCAGGATTTAATTATGCAAACCTTCAGAGTTATATTTTTGATGATCTTAAAGAACCTTTATCATATTATCCTGATCAGGCTAAAGATGCTCCATTCAGACGAACTATTTCAATGGCAAAACTGGGAGCCGATATGCTGAAGGTCATCAATCCGGTACTTAAAGCAATATGGGTTGAGAGAGGTAATCCTCTTTTGCAATCGCCCGATACGAACAGGGTCAAAAATGCTTTTTCAAACCTGCAGTTTAAAGTTGTTGTAGAACAATTTATGACCGATACTGCAGCTATGGCAGATATTATACTTCCTGCCAAAGATATGTTCGAACAATCTGATATAATAAGCTCATACTGGTCACCTTATATTCAATTCAAACCTAAAGTAATTCAGTCTCCCGGTGAGGTAATGCCTGAGAGTGAAATTTATTTTCACCTGGCAAAAAAGCTAAACCTTAATATTAGTGATACTATAATCCCTGAACCTGGAAACGATAATATTGAAAAATGGCTTGAAAAACGAATAAGCAGCTATTCGGATATTACTCTGAAGCGCCTTAAAGAATCACCGGTTCTGGCCCCCGGTCTGCAACAGATAGCTTTCGATGATATGAAATTTGAAACACCTTCAGGGAAAATCGAAATATCTTCTTTTGAAGATGTAGCTAAGTGGGGAATTTCCGCCTTACCAGATTATAAAGCGGTTTTTTGCGATCTGGAAGAAGAAAAATTCCCTTTAACACTCATTACTCCGAATGCCGGCAACCGAATTCACTCGCAATTCGGGAATCTGAAAATAATTAAAGATATAAGCCCGGAAGCAGTTGCCAGAATCTCGCCTGCTGATGCTCAAAAAAGGAGGATAACAGCAGGGCAAAAAATAAAAGTCTTCAATAAGGCCGGAGAAATCATAACCGACGCAGTAATATCAAACAGGGTTCCAATCGGTCTCGTTGTTATTCCAAATGGAACCTGGCTCAATGATGGAGGAGGGGCGAATTTGTTCATTGCAGGAACAGAAACCGACATCGGATTTGGTGCAGCATATCATGATAACAGAATTGAAATTGAAGGAGTTGAAGAGTAATGCGGAAAGGATTTATTTTTAACTACAATAAGTGTGTTAAATGCTTGGCATGCAGTGCAGCCTGTATACTTGAAAATGGATGGACCGTACACCCTCGGAATATCTATTCTTATAATTCCGAAGCTGATCTTTTAATACCTGTTATCAATCTTTCCTTAGCCTGTAATCATTGTGAATCAGCTGTTTGTATGAAAGGCTGTCCGGTCTCAGCCTATAGCAGAGAACCGGAAACAGGAGCAGTTTTGCTTGATGATACGAAGTGTATAGGATGTAAATACTGCCAGTGGAATTGTCCGTATGACGCACCAAAATATGATACTGTATCAGGAACAATGGCCAAGTGCAATTTTTGTTATAATGGATTGATTGAAGGGCTTCAGCCTGCCTGCTCATCGGCTTGCCCGACCGGTGCTCTCAGCTATGGCCTTTTATCTGAACAATATTTGTCCAATTCATTTTCGTGGTTCCCTGACAAAAGTATCCGACCGGCTATCGAATTTACTGCAAAACCGGTTAATGCTCCTTTGAAAATAATACCTGAAAATAATTTTTCTGAAAAAGTAATTGAACCGGCAAAAAAACAGAAGAATATTTCATTGGAAATCAGCCTGATAATATTCAGCTTTTTATCTACTATTTCAGTGGCAGAAATATTAACTTCTTTTATCAAAGGCGAATTTCCGGATAAAAAGATTTTTCTACCGGTACTTCTCACGGCCGGGTTAGTTTCCTTTTTTCACCTTGGCAGAAAGTTAAGATCATGGAGATCAGTTATTAACGTTAAAGGCTCACCCTTAAGCCGAGAGATTACAGCTTTTATTGTCTATTCGGTTATCTCTTTACTTACAGTTTTTTTCTTGATCCCGGGTTTGCTGATTGCCTCTGCAATTGCCGGACTTTTTTTTATGCTCATGATAGATAGTGTATATTTCTTTGCTGACAGGAGAAAAAAAGTTATTATACATAGCGGACAGACATTTATAAGTGCTTTGTTAATAGGTTCCTTTCTGTCAGGAAGTGCTCTTCCTTTTACATTTATAGCATTGATAAAAATAACGTTATCAGTTTATTATTTGTCTTCAAGCAAACTACATGGCACTAATTTCAGTCTGAGATTCACAAGAATAGCTTTTCTGATTGTATCGGGAGCCAGCATGATTTCACATATTTCCTATAATGATAATCTAATAGTTCTTTTGTTTTTAGCCGGAGAGCTTTTTGACAGGATTATATTCTATATTGATTTTAATCCGCCGGATATAAATAGGTTGATAGATGAACAGCAAAACATTCAAAGATATGAAAAGAAAAGAGGTTAACAGTTCCAGAATGCCTGTTTACAGGGATGCGGGTTTTGAATTATATGATGCATTAACAACAGAAAATGCTTTTAGAAAAGAGACAGAACATAATAGAGAACCTGATCTCTACATTTATTCACGTTACCGCAACCCCACTGTAGTTTCTGCAGAAGAGGAAATTATGAAGCTCGAAGGCTCCGGGTGGGCATTGCTGACCCAGTCAGGTATGTCAGCCATTGATACTGCACTGTCAGTTTTTCAGCATGGAAAAGCAACACGACCATGGATGTTTTTTACTGAAATCTATGGAGGAACTATATCATTTGTAGAATCAGTCCTGAAATCGAGGAGAGGTCTTGATATTCAGTATTTTGCTCCTGAAAATCAGGAATATGACCTTGTTAAGTTCGAAAATGAAATCGTTGTTCTGAAACCAGAAATAGTATATATTGAAACGATATCGAATCCAATGCTCATTGTATCCGACGTAAGGAATATAATAGCTATTGCAAAGAAGTACGGAACTAATGTCATAATTGACAATACATTTTCAACTCCATGGCTTTGTAATCCGTTAGCTGATGGAGCAGATATTGTTATTCATAGCGCAACAAAGTATTTTTCAGGTCATGGCAACCTGACTGCAGGAGTGCTTTGCGGTAATGATAATAAGATTATGCAATCGGCTATTGAATACCGGAAATTTGTCGGACATGTTCTTTCGCCTGACGATGCTTATAGATTGCAGACTCAGATACAATCGTTTGAATTGAGATTCTCACGTCAATGCAGCAACGCATCGAAACTTGCAGAGTATCTGGATCGACAGCCCCTTATTAAAACGGTCTGGTTCCCTGGATTGAAAAATCATCCGACACATTCAATAGCAGAAAAGTTGTTTGGGAATAAGGGGTTTGGCGCTATGATCACATTTGATTTTGATGGGAAAAACAAAACTGAAAAAAGAAACAGGAGAGATAGATTTATAGAATTGGTTTCAGAAAAAATCAAGTTAATACCAACACTTGGTGATCCTCATACCATCCTAATGCCGGTTGAAGCTGTATGGGGTTCTAAATATCCCGAACCGGGGATGATCAGGCTTTCAGTTGGTTTTGAAGAGTACGCAGAACTTTATACAACTGTAGCAACAGCTCTTAATAAACTGAAAAGTTAGGAACTTACACAGAGAAACACTGAGGATACACAGAGGTTCACAGAGAAAATATTTGGTTTGCAGGTATTTATGATCTAACCCGTTAAAGTAAATTACGTAGTCCTTGTAGAAATCCCTGATGGCAAAGACTCTGTGGTTCTCGTATGTTTGTTCTTTGAAAT
>PMIJ01000134.1 GCA_003157015.1 Bacteroidales bacterium | reverse complement strand
ATATTAGGCCTGTTCAGAGCACGGTATACTGAAAAACGAATATTTTTTTTATCGCTAATCTGATACTTCAGATGCAGACTGGGCAACAGATCGTAATAGTGCTGATAAGCGCTGAGAAGAACCATCTGACCATGATCCAGACCGTTATGTGTATTGGACATTGAAGTGTTTTCGATTCTGATGCCTGTCAGTAATTGCAGTTTTCCAAAACCCGTCTTTACCATTGCATAACCGGCCTCTATGTCTTCATGTGCATTGAAATTTGCCGAGTTATAGATTGCATCGCCCTGTAACTGCTGGTCATTCAGCCATGTTAATAAATTCTGCTGATATATTGTTATTACATCAGGATTAGGATAATTAGCGGTTGTCGTAAAATCTCTCGAATAGTCATTTTCATTATTCATCAGGTATTTATCCCTTGCCATTCCGCCAAACTTGAATTCATAAAAATGTCCGGAAATAAGTGGTTTATAATTTAGATTTATATAAACTGACTTTTCATCCTGGTTGTTCCATTGCCAGACACGGTCGACCGCATCTTTATAGTTAAGGTACTCAGGCTGTACACTCGGATGAATTACCTGGTTGTAGTTTACACTTACGTAATCAGGCGATTCCGAACCGGCAACCGAATATCCGAGCGACCAGTCCAAATTTAGTTTTTCCGAAAGAATGTGAGTGCCATGTAAAACTGCATTTTCTAGGCTCGACTTATCCATATTGGTAAAATCCCCAAAATAAAGCCTCCCTTTGTTTATATCTGAAGTAGTGTCCTCCTCGTGCCTGGCTCTGATCTCATCCATACTGAAGTAGTTATTGGAAAAGCTGATCTGGTTTTTTTCATTAAACCAGTAATCAAGTCTTACAACGAACCCTTTCCTGTTTATTTGATTATATAGTTGAACCCTGTTCCACGAAGTGGTGTCCAGGTTATTTGTATTCGGATTCAGCTGAGTTCCCAGGTAATTATTTACTGAAGCCTGATAGGTAGTCTGGATTGTGCCGGAAACGAGGACACCCAGTTTTTTATTGAAAAACCTGTTGCCGTATGATACACTTCCGTTCAGGTCGGGTGGAGCCTGTATCTGTTTTAACACCAGATTTGCTGTCGGGAAATCTGATGGGCTTGTAATATAATCCGGACCATGTATCTGGGCAGGATTTTTTATATTAACCACGCCATAGTCGAATGTTGAAAACTTATGGTTTAACAGATATTGGTTATAACCTGTTGATAAATCCACTGACAGTATTGCTGTATCAGGAGCATTCTTCATGACAATATTGGCTAATCCACCTAATCCTGATGCTTCCATATCAGGAGTCAATGCCTTTGTCACTTCAATGCGACCGACAAAAACTGAGGGGAAAATGTCCATTGGAACAGCTCTTGTCGATCCGCTTGTGGTGGGTACAACGGTGCCGTTTACCAGTGTACTGTTATACCTGGGCGCCATACCCCTGATAACGAGCTGAGTATTGTTTCCGGAGCTGTTTTTCATCATCGATACTCCTGAAACCCTCTGCAGCACATTAGCCACATTAAGATCCGGCAGGCTTTCAATGGTTTTGGCAGAAATAATGCTTATAACGTTAGGAGAAATGCGCTCATCGCTCCTGGCACTTGAATTTGTCTCTTTGTTTTGGGTGCCGGTTACAACAACTTCGTTCATCTGGATCACAGAACGATCAAGATTGAAGTCAATTATAATATTTGCATCAGCAGCGCCAATAGTATTGCTTACAGTTGCTGAGTTTTTATAACCCATACATGAAACGATTATGGAATAGGTACCAGGTTTCAGAGTATTAAATATGTAATAGCCACTGGCATCCGAAACTGTAATCATGTTTGTTCCGATAATACTCACAGCGGCCCCGGAAACTGGTTTGTGAGTTTCAGCATCCGTGACCCGGCCCTTAATCACAGCCGCATTTGAAATAGCAGGGAATAATAGAAGAAAAAGGAATAATAATTTTTTTTGGAAAATAATGATCAGGTTGTCCATCTGGTTAATTTTGGACAAATCTATTCCTTTAATAATACGATAAGGTTACGACAATATGACGTTATTAATAACTAATAATTTATGATTTGTTTCAGATATTACATACTAATTAAGAAATTATTAAATTACTGTTATTCTGAATAATATCCCGGGCTGATATGTATTTAGTTAACTAATTTGCATGATAATTGTTATTGTATAAGAGATGGATTCCTGTTTTT
Source organism: Bacteroidales bacterium (assembly GCA_003157015.1). Taxonomy (GTDB): domain Bacteria; phylum Bacteroidota; class Bacteroidia; order Bacteroidales; family VadinHA17; genus LD21. The sequence continues at coordinate 18,839 of PMIJ01000134.1, read as the reverse complement.
GCAGGAAGGGGAAGAAAAGGACTTAAAAATAATTCTGACAGCTATGCCTGAACAGGTAGTTTACTGGGTTACAAATTGGGGATATCTGGCAATATTCCTTCTGGTTTTTTTCCAGGAAATAGGCCTGCCCAATCCATTTCCAAATGAGTTGTTGCTTATGTTCTCGGGTTATTTATCATTTAAAGGCCTTCTTTATCTTCCATTTATTGTAGTGGCTGCGGTAGCTGCTGATTTTATCGGGACAAATATCCTGTATTTTCTTTTTTATAGTGCAGGGACAATTATTATGAATAAAAAACCAGGGTGGCTTCCCTTGTCCTCAAAGATGATAGAAAGACTGAAAGCTAAAATATCGGGTGGCGGACTGTTAAATATATATATTTTCCGACTTACTCCATTTACGCGAGGATACATATCAGTTATCGCAGGCCTTCTTCAATTAAAACCTAAAATTTTCCTGCCAATTGCATTAATAACTGCCATAACATGGGCTTCAGTGTGGGTTGCAATGGGTAATTTAATCGGCCCTTCATGGAATCTTTTTATCGGTAACATCGAAGATTTTAAATATTATCTGCTGGCGATGCTTGCGATAGTTGCAGGCATAATTCTGATCATTTCCTATTTCAGGAAAAAAGAAAAAAGCAAAGGAAAAGTGAGTATTCATAATTCCTGAATGACTTTGATTATCAACTAAAACTTTTCAACTTAAAATTTACTTTATGAAAATACATGTTATATCAGAGACTCCTTTTATAATGAAAGCGACGGGCGTACACACGGCTTTTATGGATCACATTGAATTATTAAAGGAGAAGGATGATGTTGAAGTAGTTATAAATGATGAGGGCACCGGAGACGTTTTTCACGGCCATACTTATGGTCTTTACTATTTATGGAAAGGGAGAAAATATAAGGGCAGAAGAGTGTTTACTGCTCATGTGATCCCCGATTCCATAAAAGGATCTCTGCCTGCCTGGTGGTTATTTATGCCTTTTATAAAGCTTGGACTCAAGATAGTTTATTCCTATGCAGATGTTTGTATAGCGATATCACCTATGGTGGAAAAGGCAATTATTGAGAGCGGCGCTAAAACGAGAATAGTGAATATTTACAATCCGGTTCATCCTGACACCTGGAGGAGAACGGATGAGAACAGAATAAAAGGACGCCGGAAGCTCGGTTTAGATAAAAATGAGTTTGTTGTTCTTGGCGTAGGGCAGTTAACAGGCAGAAAGGGAGTTGATGATTTCCTCGATGTAGCGGAAGCCCTTCCTGAAGTCAGATTTGTATGGGCGGGAGGAAGACCGTTCGGAGGATTGACCGAAGGTATTAAAAGGATAGATGAAAGATTTGCAGGTGCGGGACTGAATGTAATCAACGCTGGCCAGATTGATCTGGAAGAAATGCCTCAAATCTACGCAGCTGCTGATCTCATGCTTTTCCCGTCTTACCAGGAAAACTGCCCGCTGTCACCAATTGAGGCTGCAGCCTGCGGAATGCCGGTTATATACAGGGATATCGAGGAATATAAATCACTCTACAAAAATCCTTATCTTAAAGCAGGCAGCACAGAAGAATTTATTTCCATGACAAAAAGAATGATCAGCGATAAAGCGTTTTATAATGAAGGTCTGAGAGTATCCGAACAATTACTCTTCCAGTTTGATAAGGATGTTATCCGACAGAAACTGTTAGTTGTTTATAAAAGTTTACTGAACGACTGGCAGTCGTCAATGATGCTGAGCGCCTCTCTTATCACCTGATTGATTATGATCGTTAATATGAGCAGGCCATATAGCACCCGTAAACTCTCCATCAGGCTTAAGCCATGCATAATGTCCGATTAAATATCCTGCTATTGCTCCAGATAAGGTTCCCAGGACTACGAAAAAGACATACTTATGAATCAATCTTAAATCCAGGAGAATTAAAAACAGGAATAAAGTTGTGACGGGCAATGGTAAAAATGATGCATCTGCCATGGCACAAATAAACAGTATAAATATGCCCGGTTTTGTATTTGCGGTTTCAGAAATTCGTAGATGTAATCTGCTGATCCAATCCTTCATTAATCAATCATATTGATAATCGCCAATAATTTTTCAGCGATCAGTTCAAATAGTCTTCGTGATTACTGAAATATTTTTCTGCTTCGAGCCAGTCATCTTGTGCCGAGCCGTTTTCTCCACGATCAATCCTCTGGAGGTATATCTCCTTAGCCTTTTCACGAATAATTTCTTCAGTGGGCGAGGAATTGATGACTTGCTGGCTGCTTTTTTCATACCCGACATTTATTAAATTGATTTTTTTCGGTTCAAAATTAATATCTGTTTCTTAAAGTAAATAGTTAAAACTGAGTCAATTTTGTTAAATTTTTGTTAAGCCGGAAATAGAAAAACTTAATCAATTATCTTGCCATATTAATCATTGAAGTGACAGCCTATAAAAATCAGATAATTGATATTATGATTTATGTATATTCGTTGATTCAGCAAATGATGAAGAATTTTATGCAATTGCATAAAAACCAGTGAAGTATGAAAAAGACTCTATTTATGATATTTGGTGTGATGCTGGTCATGTCATATTTCAGCAAAAGCTATTCCCAGATCTATCTTGATCCGAATGCCAAAGTGGAAGACAGGGTCTCAGATTTATTATCAAGAATGACATTGAATGAGAAACTTGATTATATAGGCGGTGAAAATAGCATGTATATCAGGGCGATAGAAATGCTTAGCATACCTCAGATAAAAATGTCCGACGGACCTGTGGGAGTCAGGACCTGGGGACAGACAACCGCTTTCCCTGCCGGTATTTGTTCTTCAGCCAGTTTTGATGTTGATCTGGTTAATAAGCTTGGTGATGCTCTCGGGAAAGATGCAAGGGCAAGAGGAGTTCATTTTCTTTTAGGTCCTGGTTTGAATATTTACAGGGCACCTATGTGCGGACGCAATTTTGAATACTTTGGAGAGGATCCCTATCTGTCGTCAAGAATGGCAGTTGCTTATGTTAAGGGAGTCCAAAGCCACAGTGTTGTTTCAACAATCAAACATTTTGCTGCCAATAACCAGGAATGGAACCGCTATTCGATAAGCTCTGATATGGATGAACGAACTCTGCAGGAGATTTACCTTCCTGCATTCAAAGCTGCTGTGAAGGAAGCCAATGCAGGTGCAGTTATGTCAGCATATAATTTATTGAATGGAACCTATTGTTCTCAGAATCATCATTTGCTTGTCGATATTTTAAAGAACAGCTGGAAATTCAATGGCCTGGTAATGTCCGATTGGGGTGCAACACATGATGGTGTAGCTGCGGCAAACGGTGGCCTTGATCTTGAAATGCCCTCGGCAAGTTTTATGAATGCTGCCACATTGAACCCTGCTATCAGTACCGGTGTTGTTAAAATTGCCACAATTGACGATAAAATACGACGGATATTGAGGGACCTGTTTGCTTTTGGTTTTTTTGACCATAATCAGACTGATACGAGTTATCCTCTGGATAATTCTGATAATGCAGCGGTTGCACTCGATCTTGCCCGTGAAGGAATAGTTTTATTGAAGAACGAAAACAAAACATTGCCGCTTAAAAGAGATTCTGTAAAAAACATTGCCGTTATAGGACCGAATGCCGATTCATATGTTGCAGGCGGAGGAAGCTCATATACCAGCCCTTTTCATTCTGTTACAGTGCTTCAGGGAATAAAAAACCTGGCCGGACAAAACATTACAATAACTTATGCATCAGGTCTGACGGACCCGGCAGGATCCTACAGCTCTTCTGTATTTTATACCGATTCATTGCTGCAAACCCCGGGTCTGAAAGCTGAGTATTTCACCAATATCGATCTGACCGGAACACCTGCATATTCACAGATTGATGCCCATATTGATTTTAACTGGGCAAGCGGCGGTCCTTCCTTTCCAGGATTTCCGACCGATAATTTTTCTATCCGCTGGAAAGGATTTATTCAGCCCGCCACGTCAGGCAATTATGAATTCATTGGAGCAGGCGATGATGGATATCGACTTTATATTGATAATAACCTGGTAATGAATCAATGGCAGGATCAGGCAGTAAACACTACAAGCACAGTTGTTTATCTCACCAATACAGTTCACTCAATCCGGTTCGAATACTACGAACATGCTGGGTTGGCTGAAGTTCATATGGGCTGGAAACTACTGGACTTTGCAAATTCGGAAGCTGTTCAGCTGGCTAAAAATGCCGATGCAGCAGTTGTATGTGTAGGTTTTAATTCAAGCTCGGAAGGAGAAGGTGCCGATCGTACTTTTGAACTGCCTGGCCATCAGGAAGATTTAATAAATGCGGTGGCTAATGTCAATCCTCATACAATTGTAATTGTGAATGCCGGCGGAAGCGTATCAACAGCAGGCTGGCTCCCAAATATAAAATCATATCTGCAGGCCTGGTACCCGGGGCAGGAGGGAGGAACCGCTCTTGCAGAAATACTGTTCGGAGATACAAACCCCAGCGGTAAACTTCCAGCTTCTTTTGAGAAAAAATGGGCAGACAATCCTGTCTATCGGAGTTATTATGATACAACTTCCAGTGGAAGAGTACGTTATTCAGAAGGATTGTATGTAGGATACCGTTACTATGACTCAAAAAATGTGGACCCGCTTTTCCCCTTTGGATTCGGACTTTCTTATACGACTTTTGCCTATTCAAATCTTAAGATAACACCTGAAAGCACTCAGAAAATGGATAAGGTGAATGTGGAATTTGATGTTCAGAACACAGGAACCGTTGCCGGAGCAGAAGTTGCTCAAATATATGTTCATCAGGTTTCATGTAAGGTTTCGCGTCCAAATAAAGAGTTAAAGGCATTTAAAAAAGTTTTCCTTGCACCCGGAGAAAATAAAACTATTTCTGTGGACCTCGACAGTTCTTCGATTTCTTATTATAAAGAAAAATTGAAAGACTTTGCCTATGACAAGGGTGAATATGATTTGTTAATCGGTTCTTCTTCGCACGATATAAGATTGAACGGCAGCTTCAGCATAACAGATAGTTTATCGGTAAATACCATTTCATTTGCTCCCGCAAATCAATCGCAGATTGTTGAGACAAGACCTGTTTATAAGATACAATTTTCAGCCCCGTCCTATTATATTAAAGGAAAGAAAATTGCCATAAGGAATTATGCTGATGATAAATTGATAGAAGTGATCGACAGCAATTCTGTTATTGGATCAGGTTCCGGGGAGATAAGCTTTTCAGGAACCCGGCAGCTTATACCAGGAAACAAGTATTATGTGGAGACTGATACCGGGGCTTTCTATGACAGGTTTGAGAATAAAATAAATTTTGCCGGAGGTAAAAATGAGTGGAATTTTGAGGTCATAATAGACAAGAATAATACCGCCAATTTAAATCTGATTATTTACCCAAATCCTGCCGCGGATCAGGTAAATATCTGGTTTAATTTAGCAACTCAACAGCCCGTAACGGTAAATATCTACAACCTGACGGGAAAATTATTGCTTATTTTGCCAAAAACTGATTATCAGGCTGGAGATAATTATCTGAATATTCCTCTACCTGATTTTGACAATGGTGTTTACCTGTTGCAGTTTAAAACCAATACTGAAATAATAACAAGAAAGGTTCTTATTCATAAATAAAATGAACCTAAAGAAATAATGAATTACACTATGAAGAAAGGGGAGATCTTTCCGTTTCGAATAATGATTTTTATCCTGGTAAACCTGTTGGTAACAAATGCATATTCCGCCATTCCTGTTCCTGTCACTGATATTTTCAATGGAGGGAGAGGTTCAGATTTCAATGGTAACTGGAAATTCCAGCAGGGAGATGTTACCGGCGGTTATGCAACAGGTTTCGATGATTCGGGCTGGCACAAGCTTTCTTTACCACACGACTGGAGCATCGAACAACCTTTCAATCAGAATTCTGCAGCCGGTGGTGGTGGCGGCTATCTTGACGGTGGTATTGGCTGGTACCGGAAGACCTTTTATTTACCCGATTCCGTTTCGGCCAAGCGAATTACAATCCAGTTCGAAGGGATCTATATGAATAGTACCGTATGGATAAACGGACAGCAACTTGGAACCAGACCCTATGGTTACAGCTCCTTTGAATATGATCTTACCCCTTATATTAAAACGGGTTCAACAGCCAATGTTATTGCTGTGAAGGTAAATAATAATCAACCCAACAGCAGGTGGTACTCTGGCAGCGGTATTTACAGGAATGTGTGGTTGACCGTAACCGATCCTGTTCATATTGCATATTGCGGTTCCTTCATCACAACAACATCAGTGAGTGTTTCCTCAGCAATCGTTACAGCTGCTACGAGAGTACAAAATCATTCCAAATCAGCACAAACAATCACTCTTGTAACAACAGTTTATGACCGTTTTGGAAATGGCGTCGCCTCTGCAACATGTGCTCCTGTCAGCATAGGAAACAATGACGAAAACACATTTGGTCTTAAACTCCGGATTGAAAATCCTGTTCTGTGGTCGATTACAAATCCATATCTCTATACTGTCAAAACGCAAATATTAACAAATAATAAGGTTACTGATACATTCTCATCAACTCTTGGGGTCAGGTCAATTACGATAAATCCAAGCACGGGTTTCTGGCTGAATGATCAGAACATTAAACTTCACGGAGTTTGCATGCACCACGACCTTGGAAGTCTTGGGGCTGCACAGAATTATCGTGCGCTGGAACGCCAGGTTGAAATATTAAAGTCTTTCGGATGTAATGCGATCCGTACCTCACATAACCCGCCTGCTCCGGAGTTGCTTGATATATGCGACAGGCTTGGATTAGTGGTAATGGATGAAGCATTTGATTGCTGGGAGACCGGCAAAAATGTTAATGATTATGGTCAATATTTTGATACCTGGGCGCAGCAGGATGTTCAGGATTGGGTTCGACGCGACCGTAACCATGCAAGCGTGGTAATGTGGAGCATTGGCAATGAAATACCTCAGCAGGGAGATGCAAGCGGATATACTATTGCACAGAAACTTATTAAATGGGTCCAGACAGATGATCCGACAAGACCTATCACCCAGGCTTTGAATTACGAGGATTTGCTGGGCCCGCTTTTAGGCATTGTAGGTTACAATTATGCGTCAGGCGCAACCTATGATAATGATCATAAGAATCATCCATTATGGGTGATTATGGGCAGTGAAACATCATCAGCTGTTAGGTCACGTGGCGTTTATCATATGCCTGCCAGTCAGAATAACCTCACAGACCCGGATATGCAATGTTCTTCTTATGACAATTCCGTGGTTCCATGGGGGCACAGTGCCGAAGATTCATGGGATTTCGATAAATCGCGTCCTTTTGTTGTTGGACAATTCATCTGGACAGGATTTGATTATATTGGTGAACCGACTCCTTACGGATGGCCAGCCAAAAGTTCATATTTTGGGATTGTTGATATGTGCGGTTTCCCGAAAGACATTTATTATTTCTATCAGAGTCAATGGACCTCAAAACCAATGGTTCATTTATTGCCACACTGGAATTGGGCAGAAGGCGACACAATACCCATATGGGCTTATTCAAACTGCGACAGTGTTTCTTTATTTGTGAATGGGATTAATTCAGGTACAAAACAAGTTTCGGAAATAAAGCCTTATCATCCGGAATGGAATGTTCCGTTTAAAGCCGGCAAAATAAAAGCCCTGGCTTTTAAAAATGGAGCTGTCGCAGCAAGTGACAGTATAGCCACATCAGTTTCTGCATCAAAAATTAGATTGAAAAGCGATCGCGATACTATTCTTGCTGATAGCTACGATCAGGCGTTTATTGAAACAGATATGATTGATCCTGCAGGTATCCTGGATCCTAATGCCGCAAATCAGATAACTTATTCAATCAGCGGACCGGGCAAAATTGCTGGTGTTGATAATGGGAATCCGCTCAGTTTGGAATCATTTAAAGGAACAACACGTCAGTCTTTCAACGGGAAAGCCCTGTCCATAATTCAGTCTACAGGTCAGGAAGGTCAGATTGTTTTGACAGCTACTACGCCACCGGTATTGAATAATGTTGCATTGCGCAAACCATCTCATTCTGATTCAGAGGTTATTAATACAATGAACGATATTGCTGTGGGGAAAACAGCTTCATCGGACAGCCAGCAGGGAAACAACCCGGTTCAGGCAGGAAACGATGGTAATAATGAAACACGCTGGTGTGCAATTGACGGTAATGCGGGTCACTGGTGGAAAGTGGATCTGGGAGCTAACCATAGTATTACAGGCACTGAAATTTATTGGGAGCACGCAAACGCTTACCAGTATAAAATTGAAACATCAACTAATAATTCAACGTGGAAAATCGTAGCTGACAAAACATCCAATTCAATATCATCACAAATGATGGATGATAGTTTCAGTGAGACAGCACGATATATACGTATCACAATAACAGGCGGTGTAGACAGCGGAAACTGGGCAAGTTTTTTTGAATTCAGAGTCTTTGACGGAACGTATACAATTTCTCCGGGAAAAAACCTGGCAACTTCAGCTAATGATGGCAGCATATATTCTTACTGGGTTGCAGCAGATGGAAATCCTGGTCATTCATGGAGCGTTGATCTGGGCTCGATTATAAACCTGACCGGGAGCCAGGTGGTATGGCTTACTTCGGGTAATGCGTATAAATATAAAATTGAGGTATCTTCCGACAGCATTAACTGGTTATTGACGGCCGACAAAACAAACAGTACTGTTACTTCCCAAACAGAGACTGATAATTTTATTGCATCAGCAAGATATGTGAAGATCACAATTACGGGCGGTACAACCAACATTAATAAGGCAGGGTTTTCAGAATTCAGATTATTCGATGGTTCTTATACTACAATCAGTCCTGCGTCAATAACCATAATCAGCATAAAACCTGTTTGCAGCACCTGTGGGGTTGACAGTATTCATATAAAACCACTGGTTAATGTAAATAATTCCGGCTGGCAACAGATCAGTTCAGCTTTGCTCTGCAAGGGAGGAATAGTCTCTTTCAGCGCTCTTTCGTCCGATACTACCGGATGGTTATGGAACGGGCCTGACGGTTACATTGCCAGCACAAGGCAGATTGATTTTCCGGATGTTCAGCTTCGGGATACAGGTGTCTATAAGTTAACTCATAAGAATACCTTCTTTAACTTTAATCTGAAACTCATAGAGGACAGCATTACACCATTTTTTAAAATTAACAATGGACCTTTCAATCAGGGGAACAGTGCAACCGTCCAGACAGGTGATACAATTTTTCTTAGTCCAGTGCCGGTTGATTCCATTGGCTGGAAATGGTCATGGACCGGGCCAAAAGGATTTTCCTCAGCGTCGAGAGCAGTAAAAATTGCTGTTAATGATACAATGCAGAGCGGAAAATATACTGCAAATGGTTCGGACGGCTTTAATTGCGGAAATTTTCTCCAGACATTTTATGTGACTGTAAATATAGGAACCGGTATTTCTGAAATTGTAACAACCAATATCGAAATCTATCCAAATCCGTCTTACAATGGGCTATTCAATTTGAAAAACTGTGAAAACTGTAAAGTTTCAGTTTATACAATAATGGGAAAGCTGATCTGGGAAAAAACAGGAAGTGCTGATGTAAATGTTATTGATCTCTCAAACAGAACCGGCGGTGTATATATTATCAGACTTAGTTCAGATAAGATCAACAGTTTCAAAAAAGTGATAATTCAATAAATGCCTCATGCCTCATGCCTCACGCCTCACACCTCATACCTGTTTCTAGGCCATTTTAATCAAAATCGACTTTAGAGTGTCGGTAACATCCTCCTCTTCATCAACACATCTTTCGAGCATCTCAAGGATTTTGTTGTTTTTAATCAACTCTTTTGGATCTTCTTCTTTTTCAAAAAGTTCCGATATGCCAGTGAAATAAATTTCATCGGCTTTATGTTCAATGGCTGTAACGATACCGCATGCCCTTGTAATTTTTCCTTTATTGGCAACCGGATCCTTCAGGCAATGAATCGCGGATTCGACCTCTTTTGCCCCTTCATAGACCAGTCCTCCCATCTCCTTATATATAGCCATCATCTTCTTTGGCCTGTAGAGGCAAATACGACGAGCGATCCCGTTTATTGAGTCAACCACATCATCTATATTTGCTGTCAGTTCATGAATGTCTTCCCTGTCAAAGGGAGTTATGAAAGACTTGTTAAGCTGTTCATATGTTTTATTAGTGATCTCGTCTCCTATATGTTCAATATCTCTGATTTCTTTGTATAGTCTTTCATGTTCAACAACATCTGCACTGGCTAATAGTTCCTTCAGAAGTTCTGATGCTTTTACCAGATTCTGGGCATCACTCTCAAACAGTGGAAAAAATGAGTGATCTTTCGGAACAAAAAATTTCAAAAATCTATCTATATTCATAACTATCAATATTTTATTGCGAGATTATTTTTTACTTATGCAAGAATCAATTTAAGAAGATGGTACATTAAAGAACCTACGACAGCAGATACAGGTATTGTTAGTAACCAGGCCCAGAATATTTTAGTGGTTACTCCCCACTTCACTGCTGAAACTCCTTTTCTCGCTCCTGCTCCGATTATTGCTCCGGTTATAACATGAGTTGTACTCACCGGAATACCGAAATGTGTGGCAGCAAAAAGTGTAATGGCACCTGCAGATTCAGCACAGAAACCTTCAAAGGGTTTAAGCTTTGTTATCTTTTGCCCCATTGTCTTAACAATTCTCCAGCCACCTAATAATGTTCCGAAGGCTATAGCTCCCTGGCAGGAAAGGACAATCCATAAAGCAATAGGATCATTCTTTGTCGCTAAACCTGAAACTATAAGGGAAACCCAAATTATCCCCATAGATTTCTGAGCATCGTTTCCTCCATGTCCAAGACTAAACGCAGCCGCTGATAATAGCTGAAGCCTTCGGAAATGCTTATCAATCGCGGAAGGAGAATGGTTCCTGGCAATGAAGATTACAATGGCAGAGATAATAAAAGACATTACCATTCCAAGCACAGGAGCTACCACAATAAAAATCACAATTTTAATTACTCCTATATAGACTACCGAACTCCAACCTGAACTTGCGACCGCAGCACCTACAAGCCCTCCGACCAGAGTGTGAGAAGAACTGGAAGGAAGCCCCAGCCACCATGTCGCAAGGTTCCAGCAGATTGCTGCAATCAGGGCAGAAGCGATAACGGTCAGATTTATTACATCCGGATTGATGACACCTTTGCCCATAGTGAAAGCAACTTTTGGAGTGAATATCACGAATGCAACAAAATTGAAGAAAGCAGCCATACAAACTGCTGCGAAAGGTGAAAGAACTTTTGTTGAGACGACAGTTGCTATTGAATTTGCCGAATCATGAAAACCATTAATAAAGTCAAAGATTATAACGAGAGCTACTACAATATATAAAAATGTCATCTTATTAAAAATTATGAACAATTTTGAAAAAACAGGAGTCTTCCTGAAAAACTTTGAAATGATAAGTTGTTCATTACTTTATTGTTAGTTTTATAAAATAGTATAAATCAGGTGTCAGCAATGTAACAAAATTGTTACAAAATTCAAATGACCCCGATTCTTAAGTTTTTGTTATAATTATATATTAGGTTTTGCGGGACAAAAAAATATCTGACTGGTTCTCGTCCTCTCTTTTTTCATTGTTTATGTTCCTGAATTGTACTAATTTTACACTCACATTAACTGAATTTAAAAAATAATTGAATATGAGCGACATACGTAATCTTGAACCAAAAGCAGTATGGAATTACTTCCATGAGATAACACAGATACCACGCCCTTCAAAATTTGAACAAAAAATGATTGAGCATATCAAGGAGTTTGGTAAGAAAAATAACCTTGAAACAGTTGTTGATAATGTTGGAAACGTAATTATCAGGAAGCCTGCTACAAAGGGAATGGAAAACAGAAAAGGGGTGATCTTACAGATTCACCTCGATATGGTGCCCCAGAAAAACAGCGATAAAAAACATGATTTTAAGAAAGATCCTATTGAAACAGTCATTGACGGTGAATGGGTAAGGGCAAACGGGACCACTCTCGGTGCTGATAATGGTATCGGGGTAGCATCAGCTATGGCAATCCTTGCCTCAAAAGATATTCCTCATGGTCCGGTTGAAGCTCTTTTTACAATTGATGAAGAGACGGGAATGACAGGGGTATTCGGACTCAAAAAAGGGCTTCTGAAGGGTGATATTCTGATGAACCTTGATTCTGAAGATGAGGGTGAACTTTATGTAGGCTGTGCCGGAGGCATTGATGTTAATGTCGGAAAAAAATATGAGGAAGAAAAATCGCCAAAAGGGATGTCTTCATTTAAAATTACTGCAAAAGGACTGAAGGGCGGCCACTCAGGAGTTGATATTGCATTAGGAAGAGCTAATTCCAATAAAATAATGTTCAGGTTCCTTATGCAGGCGGAATCGGATTTTGCTATCAGGCTTGCCGAAGCTGACGGAGGCGATCTCAGGAATGCGATTCCGAGAGAATCATATTCCATTGTTATGGTTGCCGAAAGTAAAGCAAAGAATTTCGAGAAATTTGTAAAAAGTTATGAGAAAATGTACAGGACAGAATTTTCTGATACCGAACCTGATTTGAAATTTATTGCAGAGAAGACAGATGCTCCTGCAAAAGTTATGAAAAAAGAGGATCAGTATAAGATCATCAGAGCTCTTTTTGCATGTCCGAACGGGGTACAGAGGATGAGCCAGGCCATGAAAGGACTGGTAGAAACATCAAATAATCTTGCAATTGTGAAATGCATTGGCGGCAAATTTGAGGCATATAATCTGACAAGAAGTTCAGTTGACTCTGCAAAAGAAGCTACTGCATGGAAAATTGCAGCAGTATTTCAGCTGATTGATGCTGAAGTAGGTCTGACAGGCGGATACCCGGGATGGAATCCAAATATGAATTCTCCGATTCTGAAAACAATGAGCGGGATCTATAAGGATATGTTCGGAAAAGTACCTGAAATAAAAGCAATCCATGCCGGTCTCGAATGCGGCCTTATAGCAGGTGTTTATCCTAATCTCGATATGATTTCATTTGGACCCACAATCAGATATCCGCATTCTCCTGACGAAAAGGTAAATATTGCTTCAGTCGGAAAATTCTGGGAATTTCTGGCTGGAACTTTGAAACATATCCCGGTTAAAAGCTAATTATAGAATCTGCCTCAAGCACTCTTAGTGCAACTTAGTGACAAAGGCAGGCACGAAGTAACACAAAGGGATAACCGGACAGAACATATATTTTTGATTGTTTCTTTAATATTTCATTTCAGTCTTAAGAAATGTGGAGCGGATTTATAAGCCTGTTTATTGGTGATATAAATATCATTTTGCACGATAAAAAGCTTTTGGCCCGCTTTCTGGCACCGGTTGTCATTATTCTTCTTCTGAAATATGTTTTTCCTCCTTTCTCAGGCTTAATTATTTCAAAGGCCGGTGATCATCTTAACAGATATTACTCAGTTATAGCTATAACTCTTGTTTCAATTATCCCGATGCTAATTGGAAAAGTAAGCGCTTTCATCCTTTTGCATGAAAAAGAAATGCATCCAGGGCAAAACGAAACAACACTTCCTGATTCCAGATATAAGAGTCTTTTTGTGATGATGGTGGTCACTGCATTTATAAGCTTTGTTTTCGTTATTATTACTATTATCCTGACAAAACCTGTCCCTACAGAAGGATGGTTACGAACTCTTTTTGCAGCGTTTCTTCTTTCAATTCAGGCGCCTTTCGTCTTTCTGTTTATAAGCTCTTTGCCGGTAAACAGGAGAATGGGATTTGTATTCTCAGGCTTTTACTGGATTTTATTGATAGTGGTTCCATTAGGGTTGCTTCTTCATCATCCATGGAATTATTTTACTTTTTTTTCGCCCTTTTACTGGATCAGCTGGGCCTGGGTTATTCCTGTGCCCACAGATAGTTTTATTTATGGGGCAATAGCAATTGTCCTTACTTCAGTAGCAATAATTATTTTATCAGGCAGAATTTTAAGAAAGATTTAACCTGCATTATTCATGCAGAAGATAAAAGACAAAAGTAAAAAGATAAAAGTCAGGTATATGTAACCCAATGTCAATAATTTTTTTAAAAGTTGATTTTTATAATTGTTTTTCATAATGTTTTGAACCTTTTGTCTTTAGCCTTTTATCTTTTGTCTTTTTGAAGTTTATGAATTAATCAGGTTAAACTGAGTTTTTCTGAAAGTGATCCGGTGGGTTACAATTTTATCTGTACCAGCAGATCATCTTTCATTACATTGGTATTGGGTTTGGCCATTACCTTCTCAATCATGCCATTTACAGGAGACAGAATTTCATTCTGCATTTTCATGGCTTCAAGAATTACAAGAGGCTCTCCCTTCAGAACCGTGGAACCTTCTCTCACCAGAACATCAATAATTTTCCCAGGCATCGGCGCTTTAATGATTTCCTTTTCAATTTTGCCCTGTTTTGAATTCAAAACTTTCATCCTCTGAAGTGAGAAGGGGGTTTCTACAGTGAAGTTGTAGCTTATGTCGTTAAAGAGAATTTCATATTTGTTCTGGCTTGAGCGTAAAATTTCGACAGGGTATTTGCGATTTTTCCACAATATATAGGTACCGTATTTTTCGTCTGCCTTAAGTTTTACCTCATACTCCCTTTTTCCGATCTTTATTGAATGTTTCAGGGGCAGTGAAAAGCTGAATTTTCTGTTTTCAGAAGAAAGCGCGTATAGTTTTTTTATGCGGAGTTTTTCGTTTCCCATTATTATCAGCTTGATTTAAAATTGATTTATTCTTTTGTTGAGTAACCACGGACTCATTACTTTTCCATGTTCAAAGTTGACATTTATACTGTCATCATTCAGGTTTTCTTCCACAAAGAGTTTCGTAGCGAGCCATGCGGCAAGCATCTCTTCATACTCACTGTTAAAGTAGTACTTTTCAAGATCCTTTTCAATAAATGATGTAGTAAAGCTGCCGTCCACAAATTTCTGATGTCTGACCAGCATACGAAAAAAAGGAAGTGTGGTCTTTGTACCTTTAATCCAGACTTTATCAAGGGCCATTTTGCAATTCTTGAGAGCATCTTTCCGGTCTTTCCCTCTTACGATCAGTTTTGCGATCATCGAATCATAGCTTGCAACAATCGATGAACCTGAATGTACTCCTGTATCTACTCTTACACACGGATCTGATGGCAAATGTAAACTTTCAATTTTCCCCGGTGCAGGTGCGAAGCCGGCCTGTACATCCTCAGCATTAATCCTGCACTCAATTGCCCATCCATTCAGTTTTATATCGCCCTGTTTAAATTTGAGCTCCTCGCCATCGGCTATCCTGATTTGTTGTTCTATCAGATCCAGGCCTGTTATTACTTCGGTTACGGGGTGTTCAACCTGAATTCTGGTATTCATTTCCATGAAATAGAAATTTTTCTGTGAATCAAGTAGAAATTCCACAGTACCCGCTGAATGATAATCAACAGCTTTGGCAATCTGGACTGCCATATTACCCATTTTCTTTCGCAGCTTCTCATCAAGTGCGCCAGATGGTGCTTCCTCGAGAAGCTTTTGATGTTTCCTTTGAATCGAACATTCCCTTTCCCCAAGATGTATTACATTTCCCTTTGTGTCTCCAAGTATTTGGAATTCAATATGTTTAGGATTCTCAATGTACTTTTCAACAAATACTGAAGGATCATTGAATGATTTCTCAGCTTCCTTGCTTGCAATAATGAACAGTTTCTCCATCTCCTCAGCTTTGCGCACGATCCTCATGCCTCTTCCTCCTCCTCCCGATGCAGCTTTTATTATTACAGGATAACCGATCTTCTCCGCAATTAAAATTGCTTCACCTTCATTTGCGATATTCCCTTCAGATCCCATTGCCATTGGAATTCCGCTGGCCATGGCTATTTTCCTTGCAATAGTCTTATTTCCCATTTTATATATTGCATCAGGGGAGGGACCTATAAAAATCAGTTTGTTATCGATGCATTTCTGAGCAAAATATGCATTTTCTGCAAGGAACCCGTAACCGGGATGAATAGCATTGGCTTTTGTTTCAAGGGCTATTGCAATAAGTTTTTCAATATTGAGAAATACCGGGATTTCAGAATTATCTTCAGTATTGTCAAATATTACATCAGCTGCTGACAGATACATTGCGTTAGGTTCAACTGCCGTCTTTACAACGACAGTTTCAATTTTCATGAGTTTTGCAGTCTTCATTATTCTGACTGCAATTTCACCTCTGTTCGCAATTAGTATTCTCTTAATCTTCATTACATCCAAAATAATTAGTTTTTCGTGGTTTTTTTGCCTAAAACCCCCTAAAGGGGGCTTAATTCTCATACGCTTAGCGTGTTCTCTTTTATCTTTAAACGTATTTACTTTGTATCCCGTCTTTTCCCTGTTCTCTGTTCTCTGTTCTCTATGCCCTGTGCCCTGTGCCCTGTGCCCTGTGCCCTGTGCCCTGTGCCCTGTGCCCTGTGCCTTACAGCGGCATATTCCCATGCTTTCTTGCAGGCACCTTAACCCACTTATTATTCAGCGCATTCAGAGCTGAGATGATCTTCTTCCTTGTTACCGCAGGATCAATAACTTCATCGATATAACCGCTTTCGTCTGCAATAAAGGGATTGGCGATTTTATCGCGGTATTTTTTGACAAGCTCTTTTTTAAGTTCAACCGGATTCTTCGATTCGGCAAGTTCTTTTCTGTACAGGATCGCCACGGCGCCATCGGGTCCCATAACGGCAATTTCTGCGGACGGCCATGCGAAGCTGAAATCGCCACCAAGATTTTTACTGTTCATAACAATGAAAGCACCTCCGTAAGCTTTCCGGAGTATTATGGTTATTTTAGGAACTGTGGCTTCACTGTAAGCAAACAGCAATTTGGCTCCATGTCTTATAATACCAGAATGTTCCTGGTCAACTCCCGGAAGGAAACCCGGAACATCTTCGAAAGTTATAACAGGAATATTAAATGCATCACAAAACCTGATAAACCTGGCTCCCTTTGTTGATGAATCAATATCTAGAACACCTGCAAGAATCTTCGGTTGATTTGCTACAATCCCGATCGTTTTACCAGTCAGCCTGGCAAAACCTGTTACAAGGCTTCCCCCGAACAGTTCTGATGTTTCAAAGAAACTGTTCCTGTCAATTATTTGCGCAATTACATCCTTTACATCATATGCTTTGTTAGGATCTTCAGGAATAATATCCCTGAGTTTTTCATTAATCTCGGGAATTGATCCGTCATCACTTACTACCGGAGGATTTTCAAGATTATTTGATGGAAGATATGATAGGAACTTTTTAAGCGCCAGAATGGTATTCTCCTCATCGTCATAGATCATATGGGCTACACCGCTTTTCCGGGCATGAACCTCTGCTCCACCGAGGCCTTCAAAGGTTACGTCTTCATTAAGAACTTCTTTTACAACATTTGGCCCGGTGACAAACATATAGCTGGTATGATTTACCATAAATACAAAATCAGTCAGGGCAGGGGAGTAGACGGCGCCACCTGCCGCGGGTCCCATTATTACTGAAATCTGTGGAATTATCCCGGATGAATGAATTATATTCTGAAAAATAGCTGCATAACCGCTCAGACTGGCAACTCCTTCCTGGATTCTTGCACCGCCCGAGTCAATGAGGGCAATTATCGGGGAACCCATTTTCAGAGCCATCTCCTGGATCTTGGCAATTTTTTTTGCATGTACGATCCCTAACGATCCGCCCATTATTGTGAAATCCTGTGCATACGCAAAAATCAGCCTTCCGTTCACTTTCCCGTGTCCGACAATTACACCATCGCCATACGACCTTTCAACTTTTCCGAATTCGACCGGCTGATCAGCGGGGGTTACAAACGCATCTATCTCTTCAAAGGTGGAATTATCGAAAAGAAGATTTATACGTTCATGCGCTGTGAGCTTACCTTTTTTATGCTGCTTTTCAGCCTGCTTTGGACTATATTGTTTTTCTATTGCCGACTGACGCTCATTGAAGGCTTTGTAATACTTACCCGATAACTCCATACCAGAATTGTTTTAAGATATCAAAAATAGACAATATCGTTCTAATTACAAAAGACCCTTCGACCACGATGAAGGCAGTATTTGTAATATAATGATAAACAAATAAATAGACATTAAGTTATTTCGACCGGCTTAAATAATCCTTCCGGCCTGGAGCCCAGCATCCCGGCTTGCAACATTATATCACTTGCTCTTTTTAGATTTTTAATCATCTTTTCATTTATGACCGGAAAATGTTTGATCTCTTCAAGTTTATCTCCTATATATTCAAGATCTTCATCGGTTGTTGCCCAATGGCGCGGATTGTAAACTGTAAGATCGAGCGGAATAGAATAAGATCTCAATGACTTGTCTCCAACAGTGTTGAAGTAGAAATCAAAAAAGGACATTACAAGTTCACGCAGGGAGCGATATACAGGTTCCCTGAATCTCAACGATGTGAAATTAGATTTTGCAACTGCTCCCCAGTGCCCATCTTCTTTGAATATGGTAATAACATGATCATCATCATTGTAGGCTTTCAGATCTACGATTACAGGTTTATAGCCATGAAATTGCAGGACTGCCGCAGCAAAGAGAGCGCCCTCAAAACAATGGGCAGATCTTTTTCTAATGACCCATCGAGGCGATCTGCATTCATAAACAGGATTATATTCAATTGCATCCAGGAAACCCTGAATCTTGTCAGGGTTGTTCAATGTCTTTAAAAACCTGATTT
>PMIJ01000041.1 GCA_003157015.1 Bacteroidales bacterium | reverse complement strand
CAGTGATAAATATTACTTTAGGAAGAGTTAAAAAGGTGTTGTCAATATAATCCGCGATCCAGTGGTCACATTACACTGCGAATAATTGGTCAATATACCCTCGTTTTCCAATTATCCTGCAAATCGTACCGTCTGGAAAATAGAAAAACTATCTTTGAAAATGAAGTTCTTTAATAGTATGTTTCTTTGAAAATCGGTAATTAACGATGCAGAAACACTTGCATTCCTATTTACCGAAAACCTGCATTTGTAATTACCGCTTACAAATCTCCGTTGAGAGAATTAATGTTGTTGAGAAAAACGGAAACCTAAGATTAGTTATAAGTAATAGTGAAAGACAACATCCAGGAAGCATTAATGGGAAAGAATTACCTAGCAGAGAAAGGGCTGCTGGACTAATATTTTTTAATTCAGTAGGAGACGAATGTGGTGGGTTGATTTATGATGGAACTGAAAAAGAAGCCGGACTAGTTCTCTCGGTTGATAAATTTAGAGACGATCAAGTCATGCAACTTCAATATATGGAAGATACTAAAAGCAAAAATAGAAAATATGGAGTTCAACTATGGGATTACCCCAAAGAAAATAGCTTTAATGAAAGAATGAAGGGTTTTGAAGAGTTAGAAAAACTTAAAAATAAGGATGAAATTCAGAAAGCCTATGACAAAATGAAAGAGGATAGCTTATTAATGGAAGATAGATTATTCCTAGGCAGAACATTTAATAAAGATATTGGCTTATTTATTAATGATAAAAAGGGCAATCCAAGAATAAAGGTATATGTAGATGACAACAATAATCCCAAAATTGAATTTTTTGACGATAAAGGTAAAATTATTCAAACGAGATAAATTCTAAAACAATAAATGAAACTCTCTTGCTAAAGTATGTTTATCGTGATAAAAAAGTGCGGTTGATAAAACGAATATTAGGACTCAAAAAAAACACCTGCTAACTCAAACGGTTTAATTAATTAGCTTCGCTGAGCTCGTCAACCGCTCCGCGGTTTCCTCGGTTGCCTTCGGCAGCCCGGGCAGTTTTGTAATGCATGAGAAAGTCTATGAGAGAAGAATTTAACTCACTTATTAAATTCTGTGGCACCCGGACTGATCCTGCTGCCGAGACAAAGTCAATAGGGCTGCGGGCCGACGCTCGAAGTGTCATGGTTTTTGCTGGCGCCATCTTGACTGTTTCATCGTGACCCAAAACTCACAATCCTTACCCGGACTTGGTACCGTCTGGACAGTTTCATCGTGACCAGTAAGTGCTCGTCCACTTATCGGGACTGGCAAAAACCACGCCACCGCGACGCGGACGGCAACTCAATTAAACCGCCGGGCCGTTAGTTTTAACTGAAAATCCCTGCCACCTAGATAGTTGCCTGAGAAAACTTCTCAAATATCATTAAACTTATCACCTTCTTGACAACAGATTCACGACAAATACCTTCATGAAATATGAAACATTTTGTCCTATTAAGTATTAACTTTGTGATAAAATAAATTGAGATGGACATTCAGACTAGAAAGATAAATTTTGTTCAGGAATTTTTACGACTCAGAAATATCAAACTGATCGAAAAACTTGAAAAAGTTCTCCTTGAGGATAAAGCCAAGGATTATGAGGCTAATCTCAAACCGATGAGTATAGACAACTTCAACAAGATGATCGATAAATCTATTGATGATGCAAAACAAGGGAATGTAGTTAATGCTCGAGAATTAAAAGAATCAGTTAAGAAATGGAAATAGTCTTCAAGATTCTTTGGAGTGATTTTGCTATCAACCAACTTAAAGACATCTTTGATTATCATCTGATAAAAGCAAGTNNAAAGGAAGAATTACTTAAAGATCGACATCAGGAGTTCCGATTTATAATTGTAAAAAACTATAAGATAATTTATTGGATTGATTATGAATTCAGTATAATTAATATTTCGGTGGTTTTTGATACGAGACAGAATCCCAAAAAAATCAGTAAAATTGACTAGCTTCTGAATAACTGTATCTGGACTCTATCACCCTTGAAAAGATCCGATAAACTTGACAATTTTATCGTGACATGACAAATCCTGCCCGTTTATCGGGACCCTGCTATCTGGAAAGCTTCATCGTGACACCAAATGCTCGTCCATCTATCGGGACGGGATTTGCAAAAACGCATGCCAACCCTAATCCGCCAGCTGGCGGAACGGCAACTCCATTAAACCGCTGGGCTGTTAGCTTTAAATTTCAGGCTTCCAACTTGACCGAAAACTTCTTTGAATTGTTATCTTTGTGAAATATCAGTTTTAACATGACAGCAATAGAATTAAAGACATTACTTATTCACCGCATTACTGAAATAAACGATGTTTCATTTCTTAAAGCGCTTAAAACAATTCTTGATTCAAAAACTGAAACTGGGCTAATACAGTTAACACCTGATCAGCTTGATGATATAATTTCGTCTAAGAAAGAGATTGAAAATGGCATGTTCATCGAGCATGATCATCTTGATAAAGAGGTAATGCAATGGCTAAGCGCAAGATAGTCTGGTCCAACAATGCAAAGAAAAGACTATATGGAATCCTCGAATTTTACATCGAGAGAAATAAAAGCAAATCATATTCTATTAAACTATATAAACTTCTTAACAAAGAAGTAAAGCTTATTTTAAAATACCCTGATCTTGGACTAAAGACTTCGGAAGAGTCAGTCCGAGGACTAATAATTGATACCTACATTATTTACTACGAAGTAACGGACGACAAGATAATAATCCACACTATTTGGGACTGTCGGCAAGATCCTGACAGTAAGATAATAAAATAAAAATCTAAAGCTAACTCGGACGGTGCTTTGCTGAATTGACTTTGCCAGCCCGGACTACTTCTCGATCAGCCCCTAAAATCAATTCAATTAAATTTATTTCAACTTATCAAATCTTGTGGCACCCGTCCCGATAGCTCCCGATAGCTATCGGGACGGGATGTCCCTGCTGCCGAGACAAAGTCAATAGGGCTGCCGGCCGACCCCGACGCTTCGGTCGGGGCAGGCGCTCAGTTGTCATGGTTTTTGCNNGCACGCCACCTTGACAACTTTATCATGACATGACAACTACTGCCCATCCTGCAGGAATTAAAAACTACGGCGCCTAACAGAAAAAAAATTCGTAAATTGACTTTGAATTACTTAAACCCTTGACAACAATAACAGAGAGAATACAATGTTTGAAACCAAAAAGAAAATCAAGAAAAGGCTCATAGAATCATTTGGTAAAGTAAAAAAGGACTCTTTCTATTTTGAATCTATTGAAAAGTACTTCAGAAACAAGGATCATACAAGTGCATTTCAGATTTTGTCTGATAAAACTTGTAATGATTTAGATTTTAATGAATTATTCATGTTTGTAGATAGGACAACATCAAAAGTTGGACAACAATTTCTTTATGACACACTAAGGACAATTCCCTCAGATGGGGACAAATTTATTAAACAGGAGAACCTAATCGAGCAGTTAACCAAAGATCAAAATCTGAGATTGAAGCTTCAAGTACATCTGGACAAATTAGCCAGAGACAGTACCTACTTTATTACGTCACTCTTTCAGGATGAACACATTAAGAAACCAAAGTGGTTTTTTATAATTCCGGTTTTATCCTTTACAAGTTTATTGTGCATATTAATGTTACCATTCACTCCTCAATATTTCTACGTTTTGCTTGGGGTGATAATTATAAATATGGCAATACATTACTGGAATAAACGCAACCTATATGAGTATTTAGGATCAATACCCCAATTACTAAAACTAAATATGATTGCGAAAGAGCTTCTTAAGTACAAGTTGCTTACTCAGATAAGTCCAGACTTACCTGAATCAATAAAAATAATCGATAAGGTAAAAAATCGCATGTCATTTTTTAAACTGGAGGCGAAACTTGAAAGTGATGCAGAAATTGTTTTTTGGGGTATGCTGGAACTTGTAAAGTCAGTGTTTTTGTTGGAACCATTACTTTTATTTGGAGTTTTAAAGCAATTGGACACAAAAAGAAAGGAAATTGAAAAAGTATTCTTTTTCGTGGGATACGTTGACTCTCTCATCTCAATTGCCTCTTTAAGACAAGGTCTGAACGTATTTTGTTTACCCGATATAAAGGATAAATACAAAGTTCTTGAAGCAACAGAAATATATCATCCGCTAATACCTGATTGTATTCCAAACTCTATTCAGGTTACTGATAAGTCAATTCTTCTCACTGGATCAAATATGTCCGGGAAGACATCGTTTATCCGGACTATCGGACTAAACACAATAACCGGATTAACAATTAATACCTGCTTTGCCCGGAAATTTTCTATGTCCAGACTAAAAATATATTCTGCCATCAGGATAAGTGATGATTTAATGAATGATAAGAGCTACTATTTTGAAGAGGTTCTGACAATTAAAGAAATGATAGGAAAAAGTCAAATCCCAGGATCTAATTTGTTCTTGCTTGACGAGATTTTCAAAGGGACAAATACAATCGAACGAATATCAGCAGGAAGAGCAGTTTTGTCATATCTGAATAATGAAAATAACATTGTTTTTGTATCTACGCATGATATTGAATTAGCAGACCTGCTTCAGGATACTTATAGACTGTACCATTTTAGCGAACAGGTGGATAAAAAAACTGTTGATTTTGACTTTAAATTAAAAGAAGGAAAACTAAAAAATAGAAATGCAATCCGGATTCTTGAAATAAATGATTACCCAGAGGAGATAATAACTGAGGCAATTGAATTATCGAAAGAATTGGATAAAATCTATGTTGTAAGTAACCGTGGCTAAAAACCTATATCAATCCTACAAGAACAGTTTAAACTATGACTATAAAAAATTGCTAAGAACGCCTAACACGGAAGATGGCTTAATTAATTAGCGGAAATATCGGTTAAATGGTTTTAGCCTTTCTTTAGCTCAATTTTATCATATAGCCATAAAATGGCTTTGAGGTTTTATTTTTAAATATTTTATGAGACTTTGTTAATGATGCTTAATATATCGCTTGAAACAGGAATGCCTGCATTAACAAAACAGATAAGTGATAATATTGATAAGTGAATTGTTACTATTGTATGACAATTATTACACGGCAAACATTTGAAGCAAAGAAAAATCGTAATTCCTAATCCAATTAGAAAGTATATAAGCTTTCTAAAAAAATCTCTTCTTTTACCTTTACGATCTAATCCATAGATAATTTCTTTATCTGATTTATGTATTATTTTCTCTTCCATATTATACCCATTTGAGTATTATATCACAGTTATGACATGGACTTTCGTTTTCTACAACAAGAATTCCACAATTAGGACAACGATAATATACTTTCTTAAGAGTGTGTTTTTTATAAAAATCCGAAAAAAGAAATAATCCACCGATTGCCGCCAATACAATTAAGAGTCCTTCTCCAAAAGATGTTTGTTTTGCCATATATTGTTTATCATAATCTTTCATTACAAAAATAGTATTTTAACTTTTAATTTTGCCAATGTCTAAATTGAGAATGATAATAAAAGTCAAATTTAGGCTAACCCGGTTATAATTGTTGTCATAATCACATTAATTTGTTTCCGCAAAAACTCTATCAATACTATTGCATTATAGCGATTCTACAATAGATTGCGATACTTTTCCCCAGTTATTGCCAAATCCATAAGTTTTTGCATAAAGAGTATTATCATCTAGCTTTGTATATATACATATAAAGGGGAAGATGAATTTAATAGAAATCTCAAATAATTTCCCGACTGAACTGGAAGCAGTCAAATACTTTGAACAATTCAGATGGGGGAAAAACCCTGCTTGTCCTTATTGCGGAAGCTTATCAATTGGAGACCGAAATAAAGACCTGCGTTTTCATTGTAAGGATTGTTTTAAGTCATTTTCGGTGACTACTAATACAAACCTTCATAATACCCGCTTGCCTCTTAAATCCTGGTTATATGCTTTCGGAGTAATAAGCGATGCGAAGAAAGGAATATCAGCGAAGCAACTGGAACGGAATCTCGGAATCCATTATGAGACCGCTTGGACAATGTATCATAAAATACGTGACCTGATGGCAATTGAGAATGATGGGATAAGACTGGATAATATTGTTGAAATGGATACGACAACAATTGATATGTCAATTCGCAAATGTCAGGTAGAATTAAAAGGCACTCCCAAAAGTATTCCAAAGTTGGACAAAGAGATTGAAAAGTACAAAGGTCAGTTTAAATTCAAAGAGGGAGATTATAAGAAACCATGTAAAACGGGGAAACAAAAAACAGGCGGATATGCAAGTAATTTGAGTGTAGGAGGAGTTGTCGAAAGGGAAGGAAATGTTATTGCTCATGTTATTCAGAATACTTCATTTGCTGAAATGAAAAAACTGATTGATGATCATGTAAAGAAAAGCAGGAAGGAAACCGTTCTCTTAACCGATGAAGGAAGGGGATTTGTAAGAATGGACAATATCATTAATCATATTGTCATCGAGCATAAGAAACTCTATTCATATAGAGGTCTTAACACAAATACGATAGAATCCTTCTGGGCAATTGTGGATCGCCAGATAAAAGGACAGCATCATCATGTCGATATTGAGTATCTGGAAAAGTACGTTGCTGAAGTAGTCTTTAAATTCAATAACCGAAAGAATGATGATATGTTTGAAACCCTAGTAAAACTTTCAATGCAGTAATAAATGGATTTATTCATGAAAATACAAATAATTTATTATGAAAACATTACAGATCATAAGCATCTTTATCAAAGATCATTTCAATAGAAATAATCTCGTCAACACTTATTTCATATATATACTTTTGCTTGTCATTAGTATTCTCGTAATCTGGAAGTTCCATTTTATTCACAAAATAGAAGTTATTCAAGTCTCCGTAATAGCTAATTTTGGTTTCATCGGTAGTTTTAATCTTAGTAAAACATCCAGAAATACAGGATTTGTTTTTTTCTTCAAAAATCAGGTTTTTAGGATTTTTACGGATTTTTTTAAGAGCTTTACTGTCTGGTTTAAGAAATACTTTACAAGGAAGCGACCGAAGGTAATACACAAAGTCCATACGTTTGATTTTTCAGAGGTTAATAATACACAACTGAAATATACAGCTAAATATCGAAATAAAAAAAACAGTAGCGGGTTTGATCTTTATGATATAAAAATTGATTTAAAAAATCTTAATCCAAGGCAAATAGCTGGTTTATTTATTGGTATTACATATGGATATCACAACTCACCTTTTAAGGAAGAAAAAGAGTTATTCCATGAATTTGAAAATATTGCGCATGAATTTCATGAATTTGAAAATTGTGCAATTAAATCTTCAAAACTATTTTCTGAGACTTCGATATGTTTGAAACATTGATAAAACTTTCAATGCAATAATTACAAATAATTTGATCGGATTAGTATAGAATTGTTTTTACTTCTTCATAATTCGTCCAATTAATATTTGGATGTGCAAGCATTGCCGAAGCAGAAATGGCAACTATTCTATATGTTTTATTCCCAGGATTTGGAGTTTGACTATTATCATTATATACATAGTCTATCTTTACAGTATTCAATGTAAAATAGTATACAACCGAAAGTTTTCCTATTGTATAAGGCAATGCAACCCAATAAGATCCAAATTGTTCATAAACCATAACGGCACCCTTGTCCACAATTGCTTGGGTAATTGCAGGAGCAGTAATGGTCGCCTCAAAGTTGGATCCAATTGCCGACCAATTGCCGCTATTTAAAGCTACAGTATTTGTACCGATAACATTTGCATTACCATTTGTTCCATTAATACCATTTGTCCCATTAGTACCTGCCGGACCTTCTGGCCCAGTTGGGCCGGGCTTTGTACATGAAACTAAAAACATCATTGCTAAAATAGCAAAACTAAAAAGTACTTTTTTCATAATTTGTAATGAGTTAAAGCTTCACAAGACCCAAATGGAGCTATTATTAAAACATCAGCGTGGGTCTTTGGCCATTATCTGCTACAGAGGTACTGGTATACCCACACTCACAAATAAGGAAAGCCCACGCCTTTGACGTGAGCGTTTCGCTTATTTACCTGTGAGTGTTGAAAATTACCAGTTTTCTGTAACAGGAAAACAGCTAACGCTTCGGTTAATTCTTATTCAAATATATGAAATTTAAAATAAACAAAAAGATATAAATTTATGAGAACAAGGAAATAAAAAAAAGGTGATTAGTTTGTTGAAATAATCGCATTATAGCGTATATTCACTAAAGTGAAGCGTATATGGAAAACGTAAATAACCATTTAACCGATAATTCCGTTAATTAGCTTCGCTGAGCTCGTCAACCGCTCCGCGGTTTCCTCGGTTGCCTTCGGCAGCCCGGACCAGGACTTAAAAACTACGACGCCTGATGCTTTAAGAAAGAAATTTGCTATGATGAATAATAAGAATTTAAAATGTAACTATCCATAAATATAATGCAACCTTTAATTAATTTACTCGTCTATGATTAAGTATAACACATTTATTAATAAACATTAGTAGTGATGCGTTAACTTTAAAAAAATATTATTAAAACACTGATAATAAATTTAATATAAGCGTTCTTTGATTTTTTGATTTGATTTGACCCGTAGTTTTGCACCATTTAAGTGCAAAATTATGAATTCAGGTAAGTATGTTTTTGCTCAGATTCTTCAATTTGTCAATAAGTATGAGTTTGAA
>PMIJ01000213.1 GCA_003157015.1 Bacteroidales bacterium | reverse complement strand
ATTTGCTATTCGCCATTTGAACATTTGAAGTTTGAATGCACCCATTACAATGTGCATAAGTTCTTCGGTAGTAATGGCATTTGTAAATACTCCTTTTTGTTGTCCTTCCTTTATTATGGGCATTAGGTGTTTTATTGTAACAGTCATAATTTTACCGATGATTTCATTGATACGTTGACTTTCTTCCATAAGTCCATCTGAGAAAACGGCGACAACAAAATGAGGATTGTTTTTAAAAAACCTAAATTGCTCTTTGAATAATGCTTTAAATCTTTCTTCATGGCCTAAAGAATCAGTTAAACCGGACAATCGTTCGTTAGTACTTTCAGCTAGATAGTTAAGCATGGCAACAATAATATCCTCCTTGCTTGCAAAATGCCGGTAGATGGCGCTTTCGGAAAATTTCATTTCCTTCGCCAGATTTTTTATGGTCAGCCCACTTACACCAGATGATGTAAGTATTTTTCCGGCTGCTTCTATTATCTCAAATTGACGGGGTGTAATTTCCATGTTGGTAAATTTTGATCTCGAAATTAAAGAACTAAAGCCAAACCTGATGGTCGTGGCGCCTTTACAACAAGAATTCTGGCCAAACTGTCAGTATCATTGCTGATATAATGTATAATGGAAGCTGGACTTTCAATAAGTGTATCTACGTCGCAAACTTCATTTTCATCTCCAATATGAATTGTTGATGGCCTTCAACGATAAAGAAGAAAACATCCACAGGGGTTTTATGCGGTTTCAGACTTTCTCCTGGTTTCAATGACATTAGCATTGCCTGTGCTGATTCTTTGTTATACATCTCCCTTACATCAATCTTGTGTGGAGTATTTTTTATTTCCTGATTTTGATATTGTGTAATTTTCATTTCTATATTTTATTTAAACATTTAATTAAGACGTTTGTGAATATTCACTCACAAAGATAAATTATTAATTTTATTCTGTGCAAGTTTTTTCAAATATTTTTTATAAATATTGCGAAAACCAGCATCCTTCCTTGGTTATTTCACTCTTAGAATGGAACTTGATGGCATAAAATTACAAAAGCCAGTGGCTTTGATCATCTTTGGCGGGATCAAATTGACCACTGAAAGCGAGAACGACATAGACTCGAATTTAATAAATCTAGAGTTTGTACTTTCAATTTAAAAGAGGTCAGAATTATCTTCTTTCAAATCCATTATTGGATCATTCTTTGTATAAAATTCCTTAATAGGTTGAAATTCCCAGTGAATGAGAATCTGAGATTTTAATTGATCATGGTATTCTTCATCACTTAACACACCCAATCTATACAATCTAACTAATTTCTTAATTTTTGATGAGGCTGAGACAGAATCGTTCGCCATAATAAAACAATATTAACTATATAAGCTACTTTTAACGCGCTTAATCATGCCTTCTTCATCCTGAATTGTGGGTGGTTTTTATTTTTTTACACCCTCACAGTTTCTTTAATCATTCTTTTCATAAATTCACAGGCTTCCTGTGCTTTTCGTTGTGCATATTCGATGCCTACAGTTTGTCCGTTCTCAATAGGAAGAGGGTGACATAATTCATAACCAAGGTAGCCTTTAAACCCAATTTCATGCATTGCCCCAATGAAATATTTATAATATTCTGCCCCATTTACTTTGCCTTCGGCATTGCGGTCATAAATATCATCCCCAAAATGTGAAACGACCTGCAAATTTCCAACTGCCATGGCAGCTGTTTGAATGTATTCAGGTGTTTTTTCATCCAAGGCCCATACATCTAGTGAAACTTTCAGATTGGGAGAATTAACTTCACTTACCATTTTCAATACATCTCGATAGTCGCGGATGACTGGGACATGATTTTGTAATGCCAGAATTACTCCTGCATCTTCAGCGTACTTCGTACATTCTGCCACTCCATCACGGCACCACCCCCAGGTTTCTTCTTCAGAAAATTTTGCATGAGTGTATTTCCAGATATCTTTTGCCACTTCATACTTAGCGAGTTGGGGATGCTTTGTTATTCCTGGCCATGCAAGAAATATCCGGAGAGTTTTCCCTCCCATATCCGCTGTCATTCTTATTAAATCCTTAACATAAGCAATCTGGGCCTCACGGAATTCTGGCATTGGGCTGCTTAAGTCGTTATTGGCCGCTACTCCATAAATCGGTATGCCTTCATTATCTGCAATTACACGCAATTCTTTACATCTTTTTGTGGGCCAGTCTAGCGGATTTCCGTGCGGACGTTTTCCTTCAATCTCAACACCATCATAACCGAGTTTTTTAGCTATTTTAATTTGCTCCTCAAGGGTAGCAGCTTTTCCCCTGAACCAGATTCCAAGCAGAGTGATCCCATATAAACCGACCTTCATTTCAGATTTTCTGACCTGTGTACTTTGAGAAAGTCCTTTAGCACCAACAACCAATCCGGCTGAAGCAGCCAATGATGTTTGCATAAATTGCCTTCGATTCATTCCGTTTGTTTCTTTCATTAATTTGTCCTCCATAATAATTTTTTCTAATTCAAGAGTGCACATTTAACTGATCTTCTGCCGACCTGTGAATTAGGTAAATAGTTCTGATCATTAATAAAATTCAAATATGAAAATTCCCCAATTTGCCCATCAAGATAATAGGAAAAAATGAATTGAATGCAAAGAGTTAATCACAAAATAAAAATTGAAAATAGATTATGCTGACTCCCTCCCGAACCTATTTTACGATACTCAACTAATCAGTCATTTACAAGCATCTGGAAATTAAGTACACCTTTTGGTTCACCTGCCTGGTTCAGTTTTAGTGATATATATTCAAATTGTAATAAAATCCCTTTGCAACTGAAAATCAATTAAACAAGCAATCTTCCCTTAACTGTTCAAAAAACTCACCAAATGTTCCTGAAAGCCTTATATGCTCTGGCATTCTTTTATACACACCGGTAACAAAATAGTTGAGATTCGTATTAAACCTGGAATCCGAATAAGAAAATAAATCAATATTTTATCGCCTGTAATTTGAGCTCTTATGTAAATTTGATTAGAGGAAAGCAAACAAGTTTAGGACGATGAATACATATGATTTGCAATCCTGGTTGGACCATTTTATAATGTGACTGACGGGGCTGTGCTTTAAGAATAATATTAATCCTGACAAGATAAATTCAGCACTTTTACCGGGACATGCCATCGCACTACGGACAATAGCCCTCCCCCCGACATCCATAATCAACTGTTATTTATTTAACAATTTTGCTTTCTATCGGGACTCTCCCTCCCGCGACGAACTAATACATGTGCTAACAGCAAAGAGGTAAAATCTGAGATGTCCAAATTAAAAATGTAGTATCTTTGTACAAACTTTATGCATCATGACGACAATTGAACTTAAAGATATCTTGATTCATAAGATTGCAGCAATTAATGACAAATCATTCCTTGCCGCCATGAATACTATTATTGATACTAAGTCAGAAAAACTCATCTATAGAACCACTCCTGAGCAAAGACAACGGATTAAAGAGGGACAGGAACAATTAGCAAGAAAAGAGTCCTTATCAAATGATCAAGTTGAAGCAGAGATAGATAAATGGCTAAGCGAAAAATAGTTTGGTCATCTAAAGCAAAGTTTGACCTTTTAAAGATTCTTGAATATTTCTATATCCGTAACGGATCAAAGACTTATAGTGTAAAACTTAACTCAAAGATTCGTAGAGCAGTCAGACTTTTAAGCAATCACCCATTTTTAGGACTCCAATCTGATGTTGAGAACGTTAGGGTTTTAGTTGAAGGTGATTATGTTATCTTTTATCAAGTCGATAAAGAGACAATAAGTATCACGACAATCTGGGACTGTAGACAAAATCCAGATAACCTGACCACTCCAAAATAACATACATGTGCTAACTGGGACGGTTTAATTAATTGACTACGTCGAGCTCGTCGACCTCTATCGTGGTCGACTCGGTTAGCTTCGCTGAGCTCGTCAACCGCTCCGCGGTTTCCTCGGTTGCCTTCGACAACCCGGACTAATTCATAATCAACGATATGCTCTCATTGAAAATCTTCTTCCACCATCAAGATTTTTGTACCATTACTAATCCTGCTTAAAATAAAGTCAATTTGGCAGCCGGCCGACCCACCAGCAGACAAAGTTTTTGCTTCGCATCTTGACAACTTTATCCTGTCGTGATAACTCTTGCCCATTTTAGCTGGATTAATTACCTTGCCAACATTCTTATTAAAAATTCAGATATAGACAATCCGGTTATGACTGAAAAACAAATCGAAAAAATTAAAAAGAAAATTAAGTTTTATCGGGCCAGGCTTGCTGCCGAAAAACGAATGTTTGGTGATTATGATGACAGCGCTGGATTAAGATATATAATACCAGAATTATATTTTCAGATAAGGGACTACAAAGGTGCTTTAGTATACTTCAGATGGTTCTCGAAAGCGTTCCCGGATGATACAGGTTTTCCTGTTTTTAATTTGCTCTGGTCAGCTGCCTTTTTCGAGAATAATAAAATTCCTCAGGCTATTAATAAAGCTTATGAGACTGCCTTTTCAAATACGTATTTACTTGATTTGATAGCCGGAAGAGACACTTTTCAATTGGATAAATCAGAAATGATAGGATATGAAAATCTCGAATATGCCAGGCAAGTATATAAGGATTGTATTAATTTTATTACTCTTGAGTTTCAAATCTGGATTAGTAACCTATCCGGGTTTGATGACTTTAAAGCCAATTTGAATAAATTCATAAGCATTCAAAAACTCATAAAAGATGGACCTGTTGGGCCTATGAGAACTGGTTTAATACAGGAATCTAATAAATTCGAGAGACAATTGACTGGGCGAGTAATCAACTTACCATAAGTACTCAGATCCCGTAATTAATTGTTATGAGACCCATTACTGCGCTGCAAAACACAACTTGTCCCGTTCCGATAGCTATCGGAACTTCGGGATGCTTTTTTGCCTGCCCAGACTCCGCCGTTTAGACAACTTTATCATGCCACGACAACCCCTGCCCGCTTATCGGGACTTTGTAACCTTGACAATTTTATCATAACATGACACATTTTGTTCCATACAACTCTAACCTATCAATTGAATTATCATTATAATTTCATAATGTTGAAGATCTTGGTTATTCTCTTTAAATTAGTAGAACAATTAAAAACCTAATAATGAGAACAAATAACTCTATTATCGAAAGATTTAATAGTGCTCAAAACAGACTCGTTCTACAATCCTCAGACCTGTCCTTAGATGCAATCGCAAGAATGGTTGAAACTGGAGCCATTGATGTCTCTCCTCTGTATCAAAGAAGAGATCGTTGGTCAGTCGAAAAACAATCCGCTCTGATCGAATCCTTTTTACTAAATATCCCTGTACCTCCCATCTATCTTGCCGAGGATGAATACGGTAGGTATTCTGCAATTGATGGTAAACAAAGAGTAACTGCTATCAATAGGTTTATTTTACACAAAATGAAGTTGCAGAATTTGGAATATTTTCACGAAGTTGAAGGACTTACTTTCAATGAGTTACCAAATGATTTAAAAAATGCTTTGACCATACGACCTTATTTAAGAGTTGTAACGCTACTTAAACAATCAGATCCTAATCTGAAATATGAAGTATTTACTAGATTAAATACAGGAGGAGATCCATTACTCGCGCAAGAAATAAGAAATGTTATTTTTCGAGGTTCCTTAAACAATTTGATCTACGAATTAGCTGAAAACAAATTCTTAAAGCAACAACTTAAAATTTCTTCTAATGCTAGTAAAGCATATAAAGAAATGTTAGATGCTGAGTATGTTCTTAGATTTTTTACGCTTAGGGACCAATTGGAAAACGCGGGTATATTGA
>PMIJ01000174.1 GCA_003157015.1 Bacteroidales bacterium | reverse complement strand
AGAATGGGGTGGTGAAGATGTTGAACTGGCAAAATCTGTCAGGGGAATTGATCTTATTATTGGAGGACATACTCATACAAGGCTTGATCAGCCAATCATGATAAACGGAGTCGCAATCGTACAGGCAGGGGAATTTGGTAAGTTTGTCGGATGCCTCACTTTATCTTATTCATCTGAAAAAACTAAAGTCGAAGACTATAAACTAATTCCTGTAGATGATAGGATACCAGGAGATTCACATATTAACAGCTTAATTGAAACACAGAAGGAAAGGATCAACAGGGAAATACTGGAGCCTCTCGGAATGGAATACAGCAAGCCTGTTGTTGAGACGGAATTCAGCCTTGAAGGTAATGATCTGGGTGACTACGCAAACAGTAATCTGGGACCTTTTATTGCTGATGCAATACACTTCTATGTTCAAAAACATACCGTTAAAGGTACCGACTTAAGTATGGTTGCCGCTGGCATGATTTTCGACAAAATTGTGCCCGGCATACAGACAGCACCTGATATTTTCAGGGTCATGCCGCTGGGATCAGGGAATGATGAGATCCCTGGTTACGCACTTTCAAGATTATATGTGACAGGCAGGGAATTGAAGAGCATTCTTGAGATACTGCAGGTTGCTGGCAAGTCAAATCCTGAGGATTATTGTTATTATTCAGGTATAAGAGTTGATTATGATCCGGAAGGCGGGTTGTTTAAAAAAATTAAAAAGATCGAAATAATTCACAATGACGGAACATTGATAAATGTCGATTTTTCTAAGAAGAACAAATCTCTTTATTCACTAACAGCTGATTCCTATATGCTGGACTTCATTGGTATTATCAAAAAAATGAGCTTTGGCCTCATAAATGTTATTCCTAAAGATGAAGCTGGAAATAAAATAAAAGATATGAAATCAGCCGTCATTGACATAAATGAAAGCCTTTATGGAATACAGGAAGGAAAAGAGTGGCTTGCGCTGATTGAATATCTTGGCTCAATGAAAGATACAAATGGCAACGGAATTCCGGATGTTGATAAAAAATATGCTGCTCCCGTGAAATGTTTTTATTCTGTAAAAGCAAAATAAACCCGATTAGAAATTTTCAGAATTTCCAGTCTCTAAGCCAATCTGCATTTTCATCAACCTGATCAAAGTTGCTCATTGCAATTGAGGCAGAACTTATAAATTTATGCTGAAGAACCCAGAGAACAGCTTCCTTATAGCTAGGTTCAACGGTAACTGAAGGGGCGTATTTGCCTCCGGAACATGTTTTCATGGCAATTACTCCAATGCCTTTTTCCCAGGCTGCTGTCAGTATTGAAATAAGCCTGGACTGGTCCCACTCGGAGTAACTACCTGTTAATGAATGTACGAAAGAACCTTTGTGGTTGAATGGGACCATTACGACGTTATAGAAACCTTCTGAATTATTTCTTTCAGGAAGATTCATAAAGTCATTATGAGTAGAAAACCCGTGCGCCTTAATTATACGCCCATTTTTCATATCTGAAAAAAATTTCATTGTTTCTGAATGAAAAAGCAGTTTTTCGTCATTAGCTTCATGATAGAGCAATATATCGATATATTCTGT
This sequence comes from Bacteroidales bacterium, assembly GCA_003157015.1. Taxonomy (GTDB): domain Bacteria; phylum Bacteroidota; class Bacteroidia; order Bacteroidales; family VadinHA17; genus LD21. Next base: position 5,628 of record PMIJ01000174.1, on the reverse strand, counting down.
ATTCAGAGCCTTCAGACTCGCTTCAAGCTTCTTTGAAAGTGAATCCCTTATTTCAACTGATCCTTTTCTTCCTTTCCCTTTTGAAGGCAATTCGTTTTCTTCAAGCCTGATCTTAGACTGAATAACAACATTGGTTCTTATTCCGGCTACTGCCTTGCCAACCAGTTTCTCATTATTGCCATTTGCGTAAGCACGACCGGTATCTATAAAATTTATACCTTTTGATAAAGCGTACTTTATTAACGATTCATCGTTTGTCCTGGGAGCTCCAAAACAGATCGGACTGACAAAAATGCCTGTTTTACCGACAGCTTTTAATTCAGGTCCTGGTACAAAAAGCCTGTTCATGTTATTTGATACAAGACTCACTCCTGCAAGCGCCGTTAATGTTTTGGTAAAGAATTCTTTACGACTTATATTTTTCTTACTCATAAGCTGAATGGATTAGCGACAACGAATTAAGGAAATATTTTCATAAGTTTGCAGGCTAATGGCAAATTAATGGGAACTAGCATTTATTTCTGGATTGGTTTCCACATTTTTATCTTAATAATGCTTGCACTTGACCTGGGTGTTTTTCATAAAAACTCCCATAAAGTACCTGTAAAAGAAGCAATTATCTGGAGTTGTATATGGATTACACTTGCCTTATTATTTGATTTATTTATTTTTCTTGATAAAAATTTCGGTCATATCAGGGCTCTTGAATTCCTGACAGGTTATGTTATTGAATACTCTCTCAGTGTAGACAATATTTTCGTGTTTATTCTAATCTTTTCATATTTTACTGTTAACAGGCAGTATCAGCATAAAATTCTATTCTGGGGAATACTAGGTGCTCTGATAATGAGAGGAATATTTATTTTTACAGGGGTTGCTCTGATTAATCGTTTTTATTGGATAGTTATAATTTTTGGAGGATTTCTTGTTTACACCGGAATAAATATGTTGTTTAAGAGGGATGCTGAGGCGGATCCTGAAAAAAATACTGTCGTCAAATTCTTCAGAAAATTTCTTCCGGTTTCAAAAAACCTGCACGATGATAAATTTTTCATAATTCAGAATGGGAAGTTGTTCGCCACTCCATTATTCCTGGTTCTTCTGATAATAGAATCTTCTGACCTTATATTTGCTGCTGACAGCATACCTGCTGTTCTGGCAATCAGCAAAAACACATTTATTATTTATACATCCAACATATTTGCAATTCTGGGTCTGAGATCACTTTATTTTGCCATAGCTGGAATTATTGGGTACTTCCGTTTCCTTAAAACAGGAATTGCCTTTGTTCTTATCTTTGTCGGAATGAAAATGCTTGCCTCATTTTTCCATTTTGAAATAGCGATATTAATATCGCTGGCGGTAATTGCTTCTATTCTTCTCCTATCAATTCTTGCTTCTGTTTTCATTAAAGGGAGAAAAGGATGAGATCTCAAAAACAAAAGCCTCCGGCCCTGGTACCGTTACTGGTACTTTTCTTTATCATAACGATAAGCGCAATAACTATTGGAGTCATTTATTATAACTATCAGAAAGAAAACCTTTTGAATGAAAAGCAACAGGAACTTTCAACAATTTCATATCTTAAAATACGACAAATTACTCAGTGGCGGCTTGAGCGCATTGGCTATGGGAAATTCCTGGGTGGAAATCTTCTTTTAGTGAGAAAATTTTCAGAATATCTTAATAATCCCTCCGATCTTCGTTTAAAGAAAGAAATAAACCAGAGCCTGAAATCGCTTACAGAAAATTTTGATTATAAAGATGCTCTGCTTATCTCAAAGAACGCAAATGTGAGGCTAGCATATCCTTCAGAAGATACTTTGATAGGCAACAATCTGAAGCCATTGCTGCCCGGAATTATAAAAGAACGAAAAGTATTACTTACTGATTTGCACAAATCGGACCTGTTAAGTTTTGTTCATCTCGATCTGGCAGTACCACTGATCGATAGCAGTAAAAATGATACGCTTGTGCTTGGCTTGCTTATTCTCCGTGTTGATCCGCAGAAAGTTTTGTATCCTCTCATTCAATCATGGCCTGCTCCCAGCAAAACCGCAGAGACGCTTATATTGAGAAGAGAAGGGAATGAAATAGTATATCTCAATGAGCTAAGACATCTCCAAAACACTGAGCTGAACCTGCGAAGAGATGTTTCGATTAAGAAGTTACCTGCAGCAATGGCAGTTGAAGGAATTACCGGTACTGTTGACGGAATTGATTACAGGAATGTCCATGTTGTGGCAGCTATGAACAAAATACCCGGAACGGCCTGGTATATGGTAGCCAAAATGGATCGTGATGAGATCTTATCTGCCCTTGTTTATCAGTTGAAAATGATTGTACTGATTATCATACTTGTTATTATTACTTCAGGTTCGTTTCTGGGATTTATCATCAGAAATCAGAGAGTTGCCTTTTATCGTGAAAAATATGAGAATGAACTTGACAGACTCGCACTGGTGAAGCATTTTGATTATATATTAAAATTTGCCAATGATATTATATTTTTGGTAGACAAAGATCTGATTATTGTTGAAGCCAATGACAGGGCGTTGGAAGCCTATCAATATAAGCGTAATGAGTTTATTGGCATGAAACTCGATAAGATCAGGGCTCCGGAATCTTTAGCACAATTTCAGGGAAACCTTGATAATGTTGATGAAAATGAATACGCAACTTTTGAAACTGTCCACCTCCGTAAGGATAATACCACTTTCCCGATAGAAATCAGTTCGAGGCTCGTAATAATTGACGGATCAAAATATTATCAGTCAATTGGAAGGGAGATTACGGAGCGGAAGAGAGTGGAAAATACACTTAAAGAAAGTGCAAACAGGTTCAGGAAAATATTTGAAGAAAGTCCTGTCTCAATGCTAATGACAGCCAAGGATTTTGTAATAATAAGAGCAAATTTATCTTTCTGTAGTTTATTGGGTTATAAGGAGGAAGAACTTAAGTTGTTTACCTTCAGAAACTTTACTCACCCTGATTATATTAGTGATGATAATATTTCACTTCTCAGGCTGATCTCAGGGCAGATACCTGTTTATCATACAGAAAAACAGTATATCCATAAAAACGGGACTTTTATCTGGGGATCAACAACAGTGAGCCTTATCCGTAACGATAAGGATGAAGTTCAGTTTTTCCTGGTTATGATTGAGGATATAACTTCACGAAAAAAAGCTGAATCTGAGCTTGATAATTCTGTTTCGCTTTTAAAAGCTTCTTTTGAGTCAACTGAGGATGGTCTTCTGGTAGTAGATTCAGAAGGGAAAACTGTTCTTTTTAATCAGAAATTTGTAGATATGTGGAGAATACCTGATGAAGTGCTGGCAACGCGTGAAGATATTGACGCGCTGGAGTATGTTAAGGGCCAATTGAGTAATCCGGATTCGTTCCTGGAAAATGTGAAACACCTTTATTCAGATACTGAAGCAACAAGTTTTGATTTGCTGGAATTCTGTGACGGAAGGTTTTTTGAACGCTATTCACAACCGCAGAAAATCAATGGGAGAAGTGTTGGACGAGTATGGAGTTTCCGTGATATTACCGATCGGAAAAAGGCAGAGACAGATCTTATTGCCGCGAAGGAGAAAGCAGAGGAAAGTGACAGGCTTAAAACAGCTTTTCTGCACAACGTTTCACATGAGATCAGGACTCCGATGAATGCTATCATTGGATTTTCAACACTTCTAAATGAACCGGACGTTTCAGAAGAAGACAGGCATCAGTATACTGATATTATTTTTCAAAGCGGAAGTCAGCTTCTTTCAATAATAAATGATATAGTCGATATCGCCAATGTTGAGAGTGGTCAGGCCAAGCTCAATCTCACTGAAATAAATCTGAATTCGATGATGAAAAGTCTGAATGAACAATTCAGTATTATAGCGAAAGGGAATCATGTATCTATTAATCTTAATACTTCCCTGAATGATGAAGATTCAGTAGTGATAACAGACAACACAAAGCTTGTACAGATTCTGTCAAACTTAATTAATAATGCAATCAAGTTCACGAAGAACGGTCAGATAGATTTTGGTTATACCCTTAAAGAGAATTTTCTGGAATTCTATGTGCAGGACACCGGAATTGGCATATCGCAGGAATATCATACAAGGATATTTGACCGGTTTTTTCAGGTCGACAGTGCAGTATCAAGGCAGTATAGCGGTACCGGACTCGGTCTCTCAATTTGCAAAGGCTATGTTCAGCTACTTGGAGGGACAATAAAAGTTGAATCAGAATCAGGCAAGGGAACACTCTTCAAATTTACTATTCCATATCAACGGGTTTAATTCAGGTAATTCTAATCTATATTCTTGTATATCAGTATTTTGTTTTAGAATAACTTAGGCAGACTACTAAAATGTTAAAAAGACTTCCTAATTGGTACCTCTGGTATAAGAAAGTGAACCAGAAGAATGAAGGCATGTTCCAGTCAGAGAATTAATTCTATTTAATTATTATAAAAAGCGTCCGGGTTTAAGCCTGGACGCTTTTTTTTTCTATTATTTTATAGTATCTGAGAATGCCTGGTCAGGCTTCATTTGGATTGTTTTAATGTCGTTTAATATTCTAATAATGAGGATTCTTTTTGAGTTTAACCCTGGATTATTACCCGGAAGCATGATGAGATCAATTTGTTAAAATTCTGTTAAAAATGAAATATCAGTTCGAACTTATTATGAGCTATTATGTTTATTAATTATTGATAAAAGGTTATTTAAATATTAATTTAAATTTTGAAATCATGAAAAGGTTAATATTATTTATTTTGTTAATTTGTGCTGTACCAAAATTATGGTCACAGGATCGATTTCTTTTTGAGGCGCAAAAACCTGCAGAAGACAGGAACTTTCGGATACCATTGATTGGAGAGACTGCACCATCATTTACTGCTGAATCGACAAGTGGTGAATTAAAATTCCCGGATGATTATGGTAAGAACTGGAAGGTTTTGTTTAGTCACCCGCAGGATTTTACACCTGTCTGTACAACAGAATTGCTTGAGCTTGCAAATTTGCAGAATCAGTTCAACAAACTTGGTGTAAAGGTTGTTGCAATTTCCACCGACCGTTTAAGTACACATGAACAGTGGAAAAAGGCAATGGAAAGTCTTGCATATAAGGACAGGCAGCCTGTAAAAATTGATTTTCCACTGGTTGCTGATGAAAACCTGGCAATCTCTAAAAAGTATGGGATGATACAACCTGAATCAAATACAACGGAAGATGTAAGGGGCGTATTTATAATTGATCCCAACAATAAAATTCAGGCTATTTATTTTTATCCAAAATCTGTAGGCAGGAACACTAATGAGCTTGTCAGAATGATTACAGCACTCCAGAAAACATCTAATGAGCATGTTATGACACCTGCCAACTGGAAGGCAGGAGATGATGTTCTTGTTCCTGCCATTCCGAATTCACAAGCCTCAAGCGCTGAGCTTTCTTCAGAGGGCCTTTATAATCTTGCATGGTTTATGTGGTATAAGAAAGAAAAATAATTGTTTTTGATTACCATATTAATGGTCGGGTAAATTAAATTTATATTTAGATCAAATATTTTAATTCGGAAAAGTCAGGACGTACCTGACTTTTTTTAGTGCGCCCGGCATGG
>PMIJ01000218.1 GCA_003157015.1 Bacteroidales bacterium | reverse complement strand
GGGGTGACAGTGTCAATATCGTTCGCCAGAAGATTGTATATTCTGATCATTTGCTTTTTGTTTGGAGGATTCTTTCTCAGAGGTTCAAGAAGCAAATCAGTCAATACCATCCCGGGACTGATAGTTCCTATAATCACGGGACCATCTTTTATTTCTTTGGCAAAACCTTCCGTGAAATATCTGACCGCCCGTTTTGAAGTGCCATAAGGTATTAATCCGGGTATTGTTCTGCCATCGCTTCCGAGACCTTCCATATTATAGATTGCACCGAATCCCTGACCGGCCATTCGATTATATGCAATATGGGATGCCAGCATCAGGCCTTTTATATTGGTATCAATTATTTTCATGAACACTTCAGCAGGGATTTTATGAAAAGCAACCTGTTCACTTGCTTTCCCGGCATTGTTCACCCAGATATCAACCTGACCAAACGCTTTTATTGTATTATCCCATAAACTTATCAGATCTTTTTCTATAGTCACATCACATTTAAAGGCTCTGAAAGATTCTGTCCTGTAATTTGCGGAAAGTAACGACGATGATTTTTCGACTGAAATATCAGATGTACCTGAGTAAGAAACATTCCATCCGAGTTTCAGGAAGTCCCTGACAAGTCCGGCACCTATGCCTCTTGTCCCGCCTGTGATGACAACAGTTTTCATAATAACATATAAATCACATTTATCACTGATTTGACAAAGATAAAAGTTACAAGACAAAAGTAAGAAAAAGAACGCATGACACACGATGTAGGACGTTAGGAGTGAGGTGTGAGGCATGAGGAGATGCACAGGGAGCACAAATTCTGAATTAATTCATTTGCTGATATGCCTTTATCAGGGATTTTGGAAGTTCCCCGTTGTAAATGATTTTGTAGAATGAAAAACCATTGTAAGGTATTTCGTTTTCATCTTTATAAATTTTTACACGGCTTTCCAAACCTTCTTTCTTAAATTGCATCAGAAATGCGTCTTCTCTTTTTTTGCTTAATTGTTCAAATCTGGCATTGATAAGAGATAAGCCAACAAACCTGTTGCATTTTTCCTGTATAGTATAAAGCATGCTATCGTGAACCTGTGTGTTTAAAAACTTAACGAACAATGAATCTTTTACAGGCAGGTTTTCAACTTTCATGGAATCCTCTTTACTGAGAACCAGAGCATTTATCTTTCCGGATATTAAAAAATATTTCTTCCTGGCTTCAAAAAAACCTATATATTCTTTCTCTTTTTCAGGATACTGATCTGGATAAACACCAATTGTTACCTCAGGATTCTTTTTCAGAAAGTCTGCTAATCTATTTACAAATTTTTCCTGCCCGCGCATAAGTGAATTCTGTCGTATTTCCCACTGCATTATAAGTGCTTTATCAATTTCTTTTCCCGGTTTTTTCTCCAGTAATCTGAAAGGGATTAACGCCGGATTAACAAATATTTTTCCAAAAATATGAAAAACAACCTGGCGCAGATGAAATGTCGGATCCTTCATATTGCCGGTTATAGGAATCTGGTAATCAATGACATTCCCGTGCTGGCGGATTAAGAACATTATTAAGGGTGAGGAAATCAGCTTTGTGGTTTTGGAACTTTGTTGTCTGAGTACATGCGGATCAATTACCGTCAGGTGATTATCACTTTTGATAATTCCGTGTCTTACTTTCCAGTTGCCGGAAATTTCTATTGTACCCCTGTCTAACGGGAAAGATGTATAGGTAATAAGATAGGGGTTAAAAATTGAAACAGGTAATCTTTGAAGATGATATTGCATATCAAAATCTCCGCTATCTTTTGGACTTATGCTCAGGGCTACTTTTATATTGCCATAAGGCTTAATTCCTGATTTCAAGGATACATTAACCCATTTGCTGTTTTTATTGACAGAATCAGCAACGGCATAGAACGGATTTATTTCAATTGAAAATTTTTCATTCGAAGAATAGTCATTGAATCTGAAACATCCTTTGTAAATCGCCAGCCTGTTAATCTTGTAATCGCTCTGGAAAAAATTTTTCGCAAGCACCTTTATGTAATTCCCAATTATAAAGATAAGGTTAAACCGTGTGGGTTCTGTCTTATTTCCAGAAGTGTTGGCTCCGTATTTTCCAAACATTTTTTGAACGTTATCCAAATAATCATATAGCTCATATTTGATAAAAGGATGGTTTAGCGATAATGAGTCAAAAAGATATTTATGGTTACCGGGGCTTAATTCATCGATTTTTAATACCAGTTTGTCGAAGGATGCATAGTCATCCTTTGTTCTTATACCAAAATGAAAGTCATTCAGTGCAAGCAGTCCCCTGGCATCTATATTTTCCTTATCGTTAAAATTTCCTGTTGCAATTATATCAGCATCGAGGTTGGCGCTGAAAGTGCCATAGTTGATTAAGTTTTTGAGGTATTGGTTTAAAAAATTTAAATCATACTTATGAACTACAGCAGACAGCCGATAATCCAGATTTTTTAAGTTTATAGTAAAATTGCCTCTTAAGCTTCCGGAATCAATTCCTGACAGGAAAGAAATATTAGCCCTTATGGTATCCGTATTCCAATATTTGCCCGCACTTTCAATATTTACTTCTTTAATAAAATAATTTATTGGCATTACTTTTTCACGGTAATGGAACTCACCGTTTTTTATTTTTATATTCAGGATATTAAAGTGAAATGGTAACGTTGTTGTTTCAGTCTTTTCACCAGAGATTTTTTTTACCAGATCGTTGAAATTAAAAAACTTTTCCTTTTGAATTATTATTCCCACGGGATGATCCAATGTGAGGTCTTTTATTTCTATAGTTTTAGAAAATAATTTAAGCAATGCAAAATTTGCACTAATCCCTTTTGCCGAAAAGAAAACGCTGTCGGTTCCAACTGTGTCAGCCAGGTTTTTCGATTCATAAATTTTCAGGTTGCGGATATGAATATACCCGGTAAATAGATTTACATAAACCCGACCCATTTTAATTTCCCTTCCAATGTATTTTATGTCATTCTTCACAATCAGATATTTTGTGATCGGTGAGGCCAATAAAATAACAGCAATTACAATAACTATGATTGAACAGATTACGGTAATTAATGGTTTTTTATATCTGGTAATTGCAATTTTCATTTTCAGAATATTATAATAAAACTTCAGTTCCATCCCAAAAATGTGAAATAGTAGAAAATATGAGTTGTCGAAAAACTGAGAATTCTCTGTTCTGATTACTAATCTGGCAAAATCCATTTCTCATTAAGACAAATTTATTAATTTTCTCACAGGTAATCAGATCAATTGTGGGAAATAATCTCCATTTCAATTTTGAAAAAACTCCGTTGATTAATTTTCATTAAGGATAAATCGATGGACTCATCTTATCTCGATGCTATGCAGGCAAGCCGGGAATTGTCTGAATGTATTCCAACAGATTACATATCATAAGTATTCAATCCCAGGCAACAAAAACAATGTGAATAATGCAACTTTTTTCAATAATTATGTAATGCCGGGATCTAAATATGGGCTTACCTTTAGATTTATTGATATAATCATAAAACACAATAAAATACAAGCTTCCACACCTTTAAAATATGTATGAATTATTGGTCTAATATTCGGAATAATGTCAATTACAGGTCACTTTAATACTATAAATATTATTACTAATAATAATCATACATTGTTGCTTTCCGCAGACTCTGCATTTAAAGAATCTTAAAAGGCTAAATGGTCTTAATATCAAATGCCAGGATTGACAAAGAAAACAATGTTAAATATAAATTTTATAACTAAAACAAATTGAGGAGGAAAAAACATGAAAATTGATGAAAACATCGATCCTAAGCCTGTAGATGACAATGCAGAAGCCAGGAAAAAAGAAGCACTTATCAGAGAAAATGAAAACAGATTAAGAAAAGAAGGAATCAAAAAAGCGGTTGTAACGACTTCAATCATTGGGTTTATAATCCTGTTGATTGCGGTGATAATTGCTTATTCGGTTAATAAACATGATCATAAACTACTGCTTAGCCAGATGGAAGCACAGAAGAATTCTTTTACAAATCAAATAGCTTCCCGTGATTCATCGATAGGAGATTGGGTTACAACTTTTGGTGATGTTGAAAAAAATATCGCAATCATAAAAGAAAAAGAGCATATAATTTCGACTAATTCGTCGAATGTGGAATTATCCAAGGATAAGAGACAACAAATTGTGGAAGATATTAAATACATTAATACATTACTTGAACAGAACAAAAAGAAAATTGCCATTTTAAATGGTCAACTGAGTAAGTCCGGCGGAACAATAAAGGGTCTGCAAAGTACAATCTCTGACCTGGAAGCATCGGTTAAACAAAGTGAAACTGAAATATCGGATTTGAAGACTACCCTGCTAAGCAAAAAGTTCGAGATTGACCAGCTAAGTACCAAGAATACCGATTTGCAAAGTACTATTGTTCAGAAGGATGAGAAAATTACCACTCAGACTAATGAGATGAATAAGGCTTTCTTTGCCTGTGGAACGTTTAAACAGCTGAAGGCAAAGGGTCTTTTAACTAAAGAAGGGGGATTCATTGGATTAGGTAAAACGAAAACTTTAGCCGGAAGTTTTCCTGATAGCTCATTCATGCAAATCGATATCACTGTTACAAAATCGATTCCTGTAAATTCAAAAAGTGCTAAACTTATCTCTGAGCATCCCGCTAATTCATATCAGTTTATACGGGACAAAGACAAGAAAATTGTATCCATAGAGATAACAGATCCTGCTCAATTCTGGAAAATTTCAAAATATGCAGTTGTAGAGTTAACTAAATAAAATAATTATATATTCCAGGAATAACTATTTTCCGGATAATTAATTAGTCAACCCCGCAAGATCATTGATCTGCGGGGTTTTGTATTATAGAAGATGACGCTTGCCGGCAGGCAGGTTCACAGGGACCCCTGGCCGCTTCTCCGAATTTAATTTATATTAAACAAATTCAAAACATAGAAAGTAACTTAGCTTTGGTCAGGCAAAAGGACCGGCCGAAAGGAGCTCGGTGAAGCCAAATGAAAAACAGATATCCTCTATTTCATTTTAACAATCAAAGCTTTATACCGGGAATCATCCCGGATCATCCCGAACACTGGATCAGATTCGACAGTTTTTCGTGAATTAAAACCATGATTCACGGCTGCAGACAATGCATTAACCGACTTCTTTGATTCACCTGATCCGGCCAGGGACCTGGCAAGATTATAATAATTATTCTGGTTTTCACTGTCCGACAATGTGCAGATGTCAAACAGGAAGGCTGCCTGTGCATAATGCCTGTCCCTGTAATATGATATCCCCTGCTCAGAGCAGAGGATAGAAATAAAATTCAGGACTCTTGATGCACTTATGCTGTTTTCAGGACTGCCTTTATCACGAAGTCGTATAAGCTCTCTGGTCTCATTTTTCCACCAGGTTGAGGCACTATCGGGTAAGGAACCTGAATTAAGGATCTCACTAAGGTAGTTCAGATATTTTTCTTTACTCTCCTGCTCAGTTGCAGCCATTTTATTCCATTTGCGGGATGCCTTTTGATATTCAGCCGATTTTTCCGAATCAGTCAACAACTTTGTCATCTTGCCGCCAAAAGGAGTTCCCCCGAAGTCTCGTGAGGCAAACTTCATGTACATTATTGCATCAGTCTGGTTTCCTGAGGATAACTGCGAATTGATCAGGTTTTGTGTTTTGTTTTCAATATAAGAAAGAAATGTCTGATCGGCCGGTATTATTTTCCTGTTCATTGTCTGAAGGACTAACCATTCCACAGCTTCAGTGATCAAATCGGAATCTGGCCATTGATGACCCCCGGAGAATGTCCTGAGGTATGATATCACCCTGGTCTGGTTGCTGAAGAAGCCTGACAGGTCATGCATTTCGAGAAAATTCATATCACGGGTACCTGCCATACCGTAATATAAGAAGTCGGAATTTCCTGATGGGAGATAATTCCTGTCATTAGGCAGGCCTGCTCCACAACCGATAATACCGGAGATCTTCTTTTGTCTTAAAGCAAAGGCCATTGCAAAACGTGATCCTCCGGAAAAACCTGCAGCATAGATCCTTCTCTGATCTACAGTGAATCGTTCTTCAACATCCTGAAGCATTGCAGCAGCGGCAATGAAGTTATCTGCCAGCGGTCCATTGCGAGAATTGTTTGAACAGGCAAGGATGAATCCATATTTTCTGCCTGCCTCAATAAATGTACTAACGCCTGTTCTTCCCCTTGCCGAAGGATCAAAAATAAGGATGACCGGCCAGCTCTTTTTATTATCATATTGTGCCGGCCGGTAAAGAGCATAACTCTGTCCAATCGCATCACGGCATTGGATTGTATCAGTAACCTGATCTCCGGCAGATACCTGCGAGAACAGGAATGATTGAGATGTGAAAGCCTGAAGTAAGAAGAACAGGCTGAATATCCTTTTAAAGATGGTTCCCATTTTTCAGATTTGTTCTGACTTTTATTTTCCGACATTCGAATATATTAATTTAACTTGTATTTCTCTGGTTCTTTGCCCGCAATACCAGTCTTCTTTAATTCTTAGTGCATTTTTACTACCTTAGTCTGACCAATCTAATAACAATGAATGATATTCAAAGTCTTATCTCCTAACTCGTTAAATTCAGAGATGCAAGAAACTGGTCGCAGTTTCACTATACAAAGGACCTGGCACTTGCCATTTCAATTGAAGCTGCCGAGCTGAATGAGCTTTTTCTCTGGAAAACCAGTGAAGAATCAGAATCGGTTGACCTTAATAAGCTTAAAGAGGAAATGGCTGACGTGTTCGCATTTAGTTTACTGCTGGCAGGCAAACACGGCCTCAATGTTAGGGAGATAGTCCTGGAAAATACGAAGCTGATTGAACCAGAATATTACCGAAAGAGTGAAACTCTTAATGTTGTGGGATATTACCTGAAACCGGGAGACGAAACATAATTCCTTACTGCAAATTACTATGAAATTACAGACCCCTGCAGATCAATGATTTGCAGGGGCAGTTCAGCCCGTTTAAAACCAGCTGCATAACTATGTTCCTGGTTATAAACAGGTGGAAATGAAATTATACAGATACCGCCGTTGAAATGATTAAAGGCTCTTTAACCGTGTGCCGGTCTTTGGTCGCCTGAATTTTGGGATCATTCATAATAGCTCCAAGTTTTTCCATACTGGTTACTTCCAAAACCAGTACAACGGATTTAGGATCATCCTGATCCTGAAACGTTTTAAAGCTTGATACGGCAGGAGCAAAAAGCCGTACCCTATCCTCATGACCCTTAAGCCATGCTCCAAAATCACCTACTTTGTGTCGCACTATTACAGTTGGCATGTTTACATTTTTTAGTTAATAAATATTTTAAGAAACGGAATAATTAAAACAACTGTTTAATTATTTGGGAATTAGTAGTATGGTAACATAGGAAACTGGTAAAAGTTCACAGGTTGTTCGATCTTGTCACTGTTACTTTCCAAAGCACCCCCTGCTACCGAGAGGCTGTAAATTGAGTAATTTACAAGAGCCTGGTGCCTTCCTGGATCTTTATAAGGTTCATTCGAAAATCTATTAACCACAAAGTGGCCCAGGCGTTAAAGGACCGACCGTTAAAAAATTAGCCCTTTGGCTGATTTTAGGGAGGGGCCTGTATGAGCGATGACCCCGGGGGGCTATTTCGTAGGGGCCAGACTGCAGAGGTGGCATATTGCACAAAGGCCACAAAGAGACCAGTTCTAACCTTTAAGTTTCTTGCTAATTTTTATTTTTTTTGTTGCACAGAAAGCCACAGAGGAATTGGATTTCAAAAAAAAACAATTCCAAGACAAAGAAAGTAAGACAGATTAGCAGGATCTATAATCCGTATCGCCCTTAACAGCTCCAAACCATCTGTATCTATACTTCGCAATTATATCATAAACAGGATCTCTTATAAATCCCGGAACTATGATAAATCCATAAAATAATGGCCATAAGCCATCCAGGCATTTTAATATGTGCAGTACTGCGTTGGATTTGGTATAGATCTTTTCCTCCTCAATCAATAATACAGATCCTTTATTTATATTTTTTTTGTTATATCTGTTTAAATATTCTGACGCCTTTTCCGAATCAAGCGGTATGAAACAGAATATTTTTCTGCTATCATTATTCGCAATAAATCTGACGACATTATTGCACAATTTGCAGGTCCCGTCAAAGAGAATAATATACTTTCTGTCTTCCTTTTTATTGTTTGCAATCCTCATATTTATAAAAAAAATATCCTTTATCAAACGCTTAGTCAAAGATAAAAATTGTTTATCAGATACGGAACATTAAAATTCTGATAGTGTTAAGTCGATCAGCAAAATTGTTTCGATCTATTTGGCCCCCAGTCTCTAAATCTTTTTGCGCCTTAACGACCTCGAGCCATTGCGTCGTTTAACCGTTGTGCAGAAATAACCCCGGGCAAAATCGTCGGGGATATCAAATAAGTGACGCTGTGAGTTTATAAAACAAAAGTAAAAAGAAATTTCGTGCGGACATGCGGTCCTGAAATCCGAAATCCATTAACCACAAAATACACAAAGGATACAAAAAGGGCACAAAGGATTAAGGGACGATTTAGAGAGGTAGCTTTTCCGTTGAGCCTTTGCGCCATTACTCCTTTGCGCCATTTATTCGGTTTGCTCTCTTATCCTATCATTTATTTCTTCAATAACCGGTGTTACATCTATATGTCTGTGACCACCTTTTAAATGATGAACTGTAATGTTATGTTTTGTAAATTCTTTCTTCTCAAACTTCTTTTCATCATTCCCCCAAAACACGATTATCTTTTTATTATCAATTTTCATTATTTCATGAAGCACATCATATGGCCAACGCCTGCTATTTAGACCTATCTGGTCTAAAAAATGAATCTTGAAATCAGAGTTGTAAGACGGGGAAAGCAATACTATAAATTCCACTTTGTCTTTCCATTCATCACTCATTAAATTGTAAATAAAGGGCACCACTTCAGATCCGAATGAATAACCGGCAAAAATAAATTTCTGGCGATTATACTTTTTTAAATTCAAATCAATGTAAGGCAAAATACTATCCAGGGTTTGTTGAGGTGTTTTACGCTTTCGGAAATATTTATATGAATTAATACACATTAAAGGGATATTATTTGCACATAAACTATCGGTTAATTTTTCATCAAAATAGCTCCTGCCTGAATCACCCGTAAAAAAAATTACTATTGGATTATTGCTTGTATTACTGCATACTGGATGTATTATATAATTTGATTGCGCCTGTGCGTTGCAATAAAATATAACCATAAATAAAACAAGATACTTTCTCAACATGGCCCTTAATATAAAAGACAAAAGTATAAAGACAAAAGTAATCTTAAAAAAGACATACGATGCACGACACAAAGAGCAGGGCTCAGGGCGAGGGGCACGGTGGAAGAACTGCGCAAAGGCACAACTGTCTTCAAGACAATTAAAGCCCCACTTTGCTACCATATATGCCAAAGCTTTGGTGGGCAAAGAACGCTATGTGGGCAAAGCACTCCTCGACAAACTAAACATAGGTCGCAAAGAGCTCAGCTCTAATCTTTAAGTTTCATTATCAAAAATATATTTTTAGTTAGACAGAAAGCCACTAAGAAGCACTGAGAGCCATAGAGAACTGGATTTCAAATGCCATTAGATCTTTTTTGGTTCGTTTTTTGGGCGCGCAAAAAATGAACAAAAGAATAATTGTTTCAAGACAAAGAAAGTAGAAGGCATGAGACGCGAAGCGTCATACAAACAGTCACTTTCCAAATAACCTCCTGAAAAAACCTTTTTTCTTATGCTTTGGTTCCCTGGTACCTTCATTGCGATAGATCTTCTTGTTCTGGAAAAGGTTCATGAATTTATTAATTATGTTTTTTTCTTTAAAATCAGGACAATCAAGGGCTCCCTGCAAATCAGCAGGAAGATCGGGAAAGAGGCTTATAAGTTGATGAGCAAGGGTGTCATTATTCTGTACTTTCTTTAATGTCAGTGCCACAAGAGGCAGGGCAAGAGTGCTGCCGGAACCATATGACCCATTATTGAAGTGAACAGCTCTTGATGAGGCTCCTACCCTGGTAATAATCACAAGATTCGGATTAAATGCCGTAAACCATGCATCAGAAAAATCCTGTGAAGTGCCGGTTTTTCCTGCCAAAGGGAGAGTAATACCATATATGCTGCCCATTGCAGACCCCGTTCCTTCCCTCACAGCCTTCTGTAAAATCGCACTTATCAGAATGGATGATCTTTCAGTAAGTACCCTTTCTTTTTTATAATTGAATTGATTTTCCCAGATAATTTCACCGTCAGGACTTTTGATAGACATGATATTTTGTGGTTCAATCCTGTAACCTCCGTTAGCGAAAACTGAATAGGCTACAGCCGTTTCCATTATGCTTCCCTCGCCAGTCCCCAGCGCAAGCGACGGTGTATTAACCAGGTCAAAGGAAAATCCTAGTTTCCTCCACAACGTATCAAGATTCTCAAAACCTACATTCAGAAACAAATTGTATGTCGGGATATTCATAGAGTGAACCAGCGCTCCGGCCAGTGAATACTTCCCACCAAGGGTGTGATCATAATTTACAGGACTCCACTCATCAACTCCTGAAGGAGGAACCGAATCATTATCAAGATACTGACATGGCTGTAAACCAAGTTCGAATGCCTCTGCATAAAGTATAGGTTTGAATGTCGAAGCAAGTTGTCTACGCGCAAATATCTGATCGTACTGCTGCGATTTAAAATCGATACCTCCGACCCATGCTTTGACAGATCCTGTTTGCGGATCCATGGCAAGCAGGCCAGCATGCAATAATAATAATGCTTGCCTAAGGCTGTCAGCAACAGTAAGTGAATCGGAACGTGAGCCATTCCAGTCAAATATCTGTCGTATATTCACTTCCCCGGCACGCCTCTCAAGATTGAGGTTTTTAAGTTCCTGGGCAACAAGCTGGCCAATGACTTTTTTACCTGATGGAGTCTGATACTGCTCCCGGAGTCTTTTCTGCATTACTGAGAGATGTTCGCGAAAAGATTCCAGAGCATATTTTTGAAGAGTAAGATTCAATGTGGTTGTAATAGTCAATCCATCCTCCTCAAGACTCCACTTTTTCCCGGAAACAGACCGGACATTCTGTAGTATTTGCTCAGCTTCATTTTTCACTTGAATAAGAAAATAGTCTGCCGGACCATCAGATTCAATATCTTTAAAATTCTGAATAAGTGGCAGTTTACAAAGCGAATCTGCCTGTGTGGCTTTGAGATAGTTGTATTTCGCCATCTGCTTAAATACTACATTTCTTCTTGCAACCGCGTTTCCGGGATGGAGACGTGGATTATAGAAGGTGTTAGCTTTCAACATTCCAATCAGGACAGCAGATTCTTCGAGTTTAAGGAGTTCAACTTTTCGATTGAAGTATCTTCGTGATGCGGTTTCGATTCCAAAAATATTTTCTCCAAACGAAACGGTATTCAGGTAAAGCGTAAGTATCTCTTCCTTGCTGAATGACTTTTCCAGACGGTGAGCAAGTATTGCTTCTTTTGTTTTAATGATCAGAAGAGCTAATCGTCCTGTTTTTTTCCTTCCAAACATGTTCTTTGCCAGTTGCTGGGAGATCGTGCTTCCCCCTCCGGAACTACGGTCATTAAGAATTATGGATTTGAAGAGAACCCTGAACAGACTCCGGGAATCAAAGCCTTTATGCTCAAAGAAACGGGAATCTTCTGTTGCAATCAGGGCATCAATAAGATTAGATGGAATTTGTCCGTAAGAAATATTCGTCCTGTTTTCAGAAAAGATATTACCAATAAGTTCACCTTCTGAAGATAAAACCAATGTTGCTGTGGCATTCTTAAAATTTAACAGTTCCTTTTTGCTTTGCAGATGGCCGAAGAGTCCTACATAAACAGAAAACACAAAAATAGCCGGCAATGCAGGCAGGATTATAGCTATCGCAATAATGATTTTCCAGTCTTTCTTCACTTTAAAGTTTGATAATCATCATTTAACGGAGTTTGTTTAATAAAAGTATATAATCCGACTAACGATATACAATACAAAACACCCTGCTTAATATAAAAGACAAAAGTAAAAAGACAAAAGTAAGAAGAAATGTCATCAGGCTGTCATGTAGTCGTGCGAGTATGGGTTTACACGATCTGCTAGAAAGTAAAAAGAAGAACTTACACCTTGTTACTGCGGGTACCACTGAGAATTCACAGAGTTCACAGAGATAGAAAATCAAATAGATAACTGCGCGAGAGCAAACCCGGAAATTGTGCGAACAATAAGGTTTTTGCAGCAATTTTCAAATTATAAAGTCTTTTGAAAGAAATTATTAATAAATTCATTGATCAAAAAAATCCTAAAATGAAATTTAAAAGAAACATTACCATCCTGTTGGCATTTATGCTGACAATCAGCTTTTCCCTGCCCCTGAAAAGTCAGGACAAACAATCTGAACTCATAAAAGGGGTAAAAGTCGCAGAACTGTTAAAAGCAGGAGACAAGCATAAGTATAGAGTAAAGCTGGAAAAAGATCAATTTGCATTTTTCCGACTTACACAGAAAGGAGTCGATGCCTTGATCACCACCTTTGATCCTTATGGCAAAAAGATTCAGGATTTTGACAGTCCAAACGGAAGAAAAGGAGATGAGCTTGTCACTTTGTTCTCAGACAAAAAAGGGAACTATTCCCTTGAGGTAACCGCCCTGGAAGAGAAGGGGCACAAGGGAAATTATGAACTCACCTGGGAAAAACTTGAACCAAAAGGCACCACTCCGGAAAAACAGATCGATCAGCTTTTTACCGCATGGAACAACCCTCAGACACCCGGAGCTTCAGTAGCTGTTGCGAAGGAGGGTAAAATAATTTTTAAAAAAGGCTATGGCAGCGCCGATCTGGAATATAATATTCCTAATACTCCCGCTACAATTTTTCACATAGCCTCCCTCTCAAAACAGTTCACGGCATTTTCAATACTGCTACTTGAAGGTGAAGGCAAACTTTCAATTAACGATGACGTAAGAAAATATATCCCTGAAATTCCTGATTTTGGCAAAGTAATCACCCTCAACCACCTTATGCATCACACAAGCGGATTAAGAGATCAGTGGGATCTGCTTGCCATGGCCGGATGGCGGCTCGATGACATAATAACTAAAGAGCAGATACTAAGACTTGTAAGCAGGCAGAAAGAATTGAATTTCAACCCGGGAGATGAGTTCCTTTATTGCAATACCGGATTTACGCTTCTGGCAGAGGTTGTGGCCAGGGTGTCGGGTCAGACATTCGCTGAATTTACCAGAAAGCACATTTTTGAACCGCTTAAGATGACAAATACGCTTTTTTATGACGATTGTGAAAAGATTGTAAAGAACAGGGCTTATTCCTATCATGTTGACAGCACCGGTTTTAAAAAGAGCATATTAAGCTATTCGACGGTGGGTGCAACAAGTCTTTTCACTACTGTTGAGGACCTCAGTCTCTGGGCAATGAATTTCGAAAACCCTGTTGTTGGTAAAGATGTTATCGGGAAGATGAATATTAAGGGGATTCTTAATAAAGGCGATACAATAGGTTATGCAATGGGACAGGGTGTCGGAGTTTACAAGGGTCTTAAATTCATCGCCCATGATGGTGCAGATGCAGGTTATAGGACAAGTTTATGGAGGTTTCCCGATCAGAAATTCTCAGTGAATGTACTCAGCAATTTTGCTTCATTTAACCCATCGGGAATGGCAATGAGGATAGTCGACATCTACCTTAAAGATAAAGAAGTGACTGAGCCGTCTAAGAAAGAAGCAGAAGTCAAAACAGGAACCAATGCCACCTCGGATAACAACAAGATAAAAATTGATCATGATACACTTCTATCCTATTGCGGCAAGTATGAACTGGAACCCGGACAAATTGCAACAATGACTCTGGAGAATGAAAACCTGTTTGTTGAGGCACCAGGACTGGAAAAGACTCCGATGACGCCGGTTTCATCCACAATATTTGATGTAAGCGTGGTATCAGCAAGAGTTACGTTTATGAAAGATGAATCAGGTAAAGTCAACAAATTTAAGGCGTTGATGAATGGAGAGGAACATTATGCAATGAGATTACCTGATTTTGATCTTTCAAAAGTCAGTCTTACCGAATATACCGGAGATTTTTACAGTCCAGAATTAAGTACAACTTATTCAATTGTTGTTGAATCGGGCAAATTGATTGCAAAACACTTCCGGACAGGCAATGTTCATCTTACAGCCATTAAGCCTGACCAGTTTACAGGTGACCAGTGGTATTTTGGTAATATCGAATTCGTAAGGGACAATAGCAATACAATTACAGGATGCAAAGTCTCAACAGGAAGGATCAGGAATCTGAAGTTTGAGAAAACGGGGAAATGCGGCATGAGGTGTGAGGCATGAGGTGTGAGGTTGAGGAAAGACATATGTGTCAGATCGCAGACCGAAGTCTCCGACTGACGAAGTGAGTTCAGCGAAGCCAGATCTGGATAGAAGGAGAAAAATGTGACTCAGAATTTTTATTTGAACAATGCATCTGCCCGTTTCTGCATCTCTGGAAACGAAACATCTTCAATACGGGTCATTATAGTCCATCTATGCCCAAATGGGTCTGTGAGACTTCCTGAACGATCGCCGTGAAACTGGTCTTTTGGCTTCATATTCCCTAAAACCTTTGCTCCTTCTTTCAGCGCTCTTGCGTAGATTGCATCAACATCCTCAACATACAAACTAAGATAGACCGTTGTACCACCCAATGTCAGCGGACTAATATTTCCCCACTGCTTATTCTCTTCAGCCAGCATGATTTTCGAATTACCTATCTCCAGTTCACAATGACCAATGGTACCACCTGCCATCGTAATCCTGCCCACTTCTTTTGCGCCAAAAGCTTTTTTGTAGAATTCAATAGCCTTTTCAGCACCTTTGACCGTGATATAAGGCGTAACTGTATTATATCCTTCCGGAATTGGTTGTGTTTTCATTTCTTTTCTTTTTATACTTCTAAAACATTCCTTTTATGAATAAAGTTCAGAGATAGTTTCAAAATTGTAATTAGCTTTTACATTATTGTAAGCAGCCCCGTTTTAACCTGAATAAATGTTGCCCATCATGCTGCTTGAGCCAATTTGTATAGAGCAGAGACCGGCAATTTAATGCATGCTGATACGTTTGAGAAATTAAAATTCTTTTTGTAATGATGAGAGATTGATTATTTTTGTAATCCTTAATCCGGATTGCTGGATTGGAAGTTTTGAAAATCGGGGTGTGGCGCAGTTGGTAGCGTACTACGTTCGGGACGTAGGGGCCGCTGGTTCGAGTCCAGTCACCCCGACTTTTAGGTACTGATAATTAATGAGTTACAAGAAATTTGTACTTATTTGTACCTTAAAGGAAGAAACCCTGTTAGAAATGGCAGGGTTTTTAATTTTAACTCTAATGAGTTTCTGTTTCATACACTTCAATGATTTTACCGCTTTAGCAGTAAAATGTCCATTTTTAATGATAAAAAGAGGATTGTTAATCTCAATTTTACTGCCATAGCAGTAAATATTAGACAAATGCTTGTTGGTTTAAATATAACTGACTATATTTACCGCTATAACAGTAAAAAATGATACAGTCTCAAGAATTAGCAGATGTTATTAGGATGCATCGAAAAGCAGCCAAATTAAGTCGTGACAAATTAGCAGAAATGTCTGGCGTTGGTAAAACTGTGATTTATGATATTGAGAAGGGGAAGGAAACTATTCAATTGGATACCTTACGGAAAATACTTAATGTATTGAATATCAAAATAGAATTAACAAGTCCGCTAATGGACAATTTACGAAACATGGAAAATGAGAAAGGCTAAGATATATGTTAAAGGAGCTGAGGCAGGAACTTTGACCGAATTACAACAAGGGAAAGAGTATTTATTTGAATACCTTGACGGGTATGAAGGTCTTGAAGTCTCAAAGACGATGCCAAAAAATGTTAAGGTATATAAGTTCGATAAATTTCCACCATTCTTCGATGGATTACTACCAGAAGGGATACAATTGGACGGATTGTTGAAAATTAAAAAAATCGACAGGAACGATCATTTCTCACAATTAATTGCAGTTGGAGATGACATGGTTGGAGTTGTTACCGTAAAAGAAATTGTAGAATGAACCTATGCCCGATAACATATACACCCTGTGGTGAAAACCGTTACAGCGAAGCAGGTCTTAAACTCTTAGGCACTGGTCTGAGGACACTAAAAGACCTTGAATATACTGCCGAAGAACAACGGAAAGAGGCTTTCAATCGTGCAGCAAAAATGTCAATTCAGGGAGTCCAGCCTAAGTTAAGTGCTATACTGAGTATCAAAGATGGAAAATTCATTCTTGTAGATAAAGGCGGTAGATATATACTTAAGCCTCAACATCAAATTTATACTCAGTTGCCCGAGAATGAAGACCTTACAATGAAGTTGGCAAACGAGATCGGTTTGGAANNTACCTATTCATGGTTTATTATGGTCAAAGGATAACACATTAACTTATTTCATCAAACGTTTTGACAGGAAGGGACAGAATGATAAAGTTCCTGTTGAAGATTTTGCTCAATTGGCTGGTTTAAGCAGAGATACGAAATATGATTATAGCATGGAAAAGATCGTTAAGTTGATCGATGATTATTGCACATTCCCTGCGATTGAAAAAATAAAATTGTTTAAACTGGTCATATTTAACTATTTAATCGGCAATGAAGATTCGCATCTTAAAAACTTTTCCATTATTACCGATGATAATCAGATAAGGTTATCTCCTTGTTACGATTTGGTTAATTCCACAATTGTATTAAAAGAACAAGATGAAGAAATTGCTCTGCCTTTGAAAGGTAAGAAGAAGCATTTAACTCGTAATGTTTTGGTTAATTACTTTGGGATAGAAAGATGCGAACTTACAGAAAAGAGCATTGAAAAAGTTCTGGAGACTATCTCTTTAGAAATTCCTAAATGGAAGACTTTGATCGATATTAGTTTTTTATCAAAAGTGATGAAAGGCAAATACCTCGATTTATTGGATGGACGCCTAATTACCCTGAAAATTTAATAAGTTAACCACTGGAAGTCCAAACTGAGAGAGCAATAGTCAGTGTGAGATCATTTGACTATTAATTCATTGTCCCATTTTGTCTACTACCAGCCAGTTATTGTTCCTTCATTCCTGCATTTTGAACATTTCCAGTGAATCTCGTTATTTTCAAAAAGAACCTCAGTTGAAATAATACCAGTACATCTTTTCCTAAAACATCTGATACCAGTTGAGGTCAATGTGGAAGGAATTGTTTTGATTGTTTCATCAATGACAAGAGAAAAGAAAGCAGATATCTGTTCATTTATAGTTTAATATTCATAAAGTCAATCTCGCTCAACCAAAAATCCTTTTCTATCATTTTAACTTCTTCATAGGTTAACTCATAAAGCCTAGACACTAAGACATCTATTTCTTTTTCTACGGAAATTGAAGTTTTGTCTTTCTGTATTCGATATTGTTTCTTTTGAAGCTTGATATTGGGTATTGCTTGATATGATTTCATCAATTCTTATTTTTTTTATTGGCTTCTCAGTGAATCGTTTCCAAATTGAATCTAGATCCTTATAAAATAAATAGTTAGTTACTACATCAATATTATCAATTTCTAGTACCTCAAAACCTGGTTTTCCTGATGAACTTGAGCCAGAAGAAGCAAATCCACCAATTGAAAATATGAGATCAAAGCACATCTCAACAATTTCAGGTTTTGTATTAATCTTTTCTGCTATAGTTTTTGCCTCCAATCTTTTAATGGTAGGCATTCTTTTAAGAGTATCTCTAATATTTATAATAACCTTATCCACATAATTCAAAATTGAATTGTTGGGATGGTCATACCAAATACCTAACAATGTAGGAATTCCATCACTCCTAACTAATCTATAATCAAATTTTCTATAATCGAATGATTCCTCAAGATTATCATTTAAAACAATACGTAAGGTAATTAGATCTGGTTTTTCTCTTTTAAAGTAGAATTTAACCAATTCGCTTAGCCAAAGTTTTTGAGATTTATTAAGTTTTATACCAAGGGATTTTGTATCCATATTGAATTTAGATTGTAAGATTATGCTTCAAATTAATAAAATAAGAAAAGTGTGCATGAAATATTAGGTTTACGGATTGAAGTACCTTAAACTTACATTGAGTCGAAGGTACAATCTTTCATTGACCAAAATGTGCAAGTTTTAATTCCAATTCCTCTAATCTGTTTTTGGCAAGCTTTACGATGTCCTTGCTAAACTCTTTCGGGTATTGTGTAATAACGGACTCAAAGGTAAGGTCGCTCATTCCTCTTTCAATTAAAATTCTATACCCCATTGGCTCAACAGGTCTGTTGACTGCCTTCTCGGCAGCCTTAATTATTCCATAACGTTTTACCATCTGCCATGTTCTTGTTGCATGAGTTTTTCGTTTATTGTTTAAAGTCAGAATATCTTCATAGGCATAAATTGCCTTTGCCAATTCTGATTCTACCCTGGTTTTGTAACCATGTTTTTGAGCTCTTAGAACCACAGATCTTAATCTGGCCTTTTTGGCAAGTTCTGAAAATACGTCAGCCAGCCTTTGACAATCATCGGCATCTTTTAATGTGTTAATTAATTCTTCCATCCTAAATGTTTTAAAGAGTTATTAATTAAGTAGATAATGATTTAGAAATATCCCTTAAAAACTATAGGGCTTGATTTGCAGATTGTTTTAAAATCACCATCTTTTATAAACATCCTAGGGGACTCATCAAAGTTGAAAACACGATATAGATAATACCTTTCTTTATGTTCAATTGAAAATTGAAGTTCATTGATAGTAAAAAAGAAAGGAGTATCCTTGCTTAATTTGGTCGTTTTTACCTCAATATATTTATCAGATCCGTCATAGTTTCTTGACAAAATGTCAAATCCCGAACCGTCTCCTTGAGTTTGTGATATCCATTCAACTCTATCTGCCAATTTTGAAAAACCTATAGTATTGAGTCGCCATTTTTCATATTCGAGCACAAGTTCTTCACCACTCCTGCCAAGCTTATGATTGTTTTGTTCTCTCTCAAGAAAATTAACTTTAATAGGACCTCTTTTTAAATTTATAATTGGCTCCTCCACATTTTGCACTAATGGGGGAGTTACAACAAATTTTTCCTTCTCGAAATCAACTGAAGCCGGGTTAACTTCTTTTTCACAAAATCTCTTAAAATATTCCTCTAACCAAGTATTATTTGCTAAGTAATCCAAAACTTGTTCTATCAGGATTTTTTGATAGTTGGATCTTGGTAAATATCCTTTAATATATGGTTGTCCAAGATTAATTAAAACAGCACTTAGATTTTGATGCTTAAATTCTATAGATCCTTCTGATCTATTTTTAAGAAGAGGCCTCAACGCCTTCCTATGGACGGTTTTATTCACAACTTTCCCTGCAAGTTCATCTACCAGCATATTGAAATAGTCTGCAACGATAAGTTTTACTTCAAGATTCGACCATGATTCCAGCATACTAATATATATGGAGAGCAATTCGAATTCTAGTATCTTAAAGATATTAAATTCCTGAGAACTTCAAGTAACCAAGGCTGAGTGTAAAACTTCAATCCAATACTGCTTCGTCCCGGTTATTTATCTTTTCGTCAAAATATCTTCAAAATCAGAAACATTCCCCAACAGGGCACGTACTAAATGAAACGGTCATAATATTAAAGAACATAACATAAGCGAGCCATGAAACCGGAAAAAGGAGGATACTGGAAGACCAGGAGAGAGAAACTCCTTAAAATGCACAAGGGTCTTTCCCAGAAAGATCTTGATTTTGAAGTAGGGGAAGAAAATGCAATGCTGGCGACCCTCAGTACTAAGCTTGGGAAAAGCAAAGAGGAGTTATTGAAGTTGATTATCATGCTTTAGAAACAAATACTGCCAGAATAAATCCACATGATATAAGAAATTGTATTTTCTCTGACATCATCAATAAACCTGTCGGAAGGTGCCTGGTAGATCAGCATGGTTGATCAGGTGTGAGGTGTGAGGCATGAGGTGTGAGGGGATAATTTGCCATCATTTACAATTCATTATATTTCTTCGCTGTCCCCTTTGCTTTCTCAACAGGATATTTCTCTCCATTCTTTTTTATCTTTTCCAGAACGATTTCTTTAACATCAAGACCATGCTTACCAGCCAGCAACAGGCTGAAAGCAAACACATCGGCCAGTTCTTCCTTCAGCTTATTCCTGTCAACTAGTTCCGATTCCTTGGTTGTTTTCCACAGGAAAAGTTCATTCAACTCAGCCGCTTCAATTGAGATAGCAAGTGCAAGGTCCTTTGTATTATGAAACTGCGACCAGTTTCTTTCATCTCTGAACTTAACGAGTTCAGAAATAATAGTTTGAATATCATCCATTGTTCTAAGATTGATTAGCCCAAGGTAGTAAAAAAGCACTAGGAATTAAATGAGTTTGGTTTGGCAACCAACGTACCATGGAAATACAATAACCATGTTTCTGTAAAAAATTGGATAGATGTTCCATTTCTTCTTCCAAAGGTAAACCCCGAAGATGTCATGTGGAACCCGAAAATGCTATTGCGGACTCCGAAGATGCCATTGCTAAGTTAGCTGATAGTGATTGGGAGAATGGGAGAACGGGAGAAGGGGAGATTGATCGAAACGAAGATTCCGCAACGCGGAAAGGGGAGACTGGGAGATCGAAACGAAGTGGAGATTCCGCACAGCGGAAGTGGAAGATTAAGAGACTCAGGGACTAAGGAACTGAGGCCGTTTGAAACCCACAAGCCTTTTAGGATATAACTGAACGAACCCCCCTGGGGCAATCCCAAAGAATAGCCTGCTCATTTAAGGGGCACCGGGTCCAACACACAAAATTAATTGGAGGGGCAGGGTGGCAAGCCCAAAGAGAAGCAAGATCATTTAGGGCCATCTTATACTGCATACCTTTTAAACTTTCATCGAATCCCGTTGTTATCATTACATTATCAGACTTGCAGAAATCGCTGCAGGTTTAAAATCTTATATGGATATTTAACTACCTAAAAATGACCTGATGAAATACTTAATAATTTCTTGTTTGCTTTTTGCATCGCTGAGAATATCAGCCCAGGATTGTACCGAAGCATCAATTCTGCAGAAACCCGGAGTGTGGAAAGAGGGAATGAAAGGCTTCGTATCGGGAATCGCGCTAGCTGACCTTGACAAAGAGAGAAAAGTTGTGGCGGCAATACACATCCTGACAAAATCAAAATACACACCAATGGGAGTTCAGGCTGATTTTAACGGGTCATATGATACTCCTGACCGGAAGATACCGGTTAATATTTACGACTATAACATTTATTTTTTGCACTATTTCTGCGAAGGGAATGTCATTAAAACAGATCATGAAACATCAACCAGTTTATCAATATCTGCAAACAGAATTGATGCGAAAATTTATGAGACACCGGATGAAAATAATTTACCAGCCGAGGGATATTACAGCATGAAAAAAATGCCGGTCGAAAAGGACGGGAATTACTATTTTGAACAAGACGCAAGTCTTGGTCTCGGGATATCAGGTAAGAGTAGGACCTGGCTGATTACCTACGACAACAAACTTCCTTTTGTATATGTGTGGAAAAAACGGTCAAATTGAC
>PMIJ01000064.1 GCA_003157015.1 Bacteroidales bacterium | reverse complement strand
CATGCCGGGCGCACTAAAAAAGGCTGAACCTTTGGTCCAGCCTTCTAAAGTGAAGAATTTTTTCTTCCTGTTATTTCTTTAATGTTCTCATATAATTAACAACATTCCAGATATCGTCGTCTGACAGTTTTCCGTCATACTTCGGCATTTCGCCTCTTCCGGTCTTAGTCCTGTAAAAAATATCCCCGTCTGCAAGACTTTGAAAATCTGTTTTGGAAAAATTCCCCGGGAAATCTTTAAGTGTTCTGGCTTTTACTCCATCGCCCAGTCCTGCTTTTCCATGACAGGAGGCACAATTCTTTGTGAAAACAGCCAATCCGGCTTTAGTACTTGCGTCACTCTGAGCAACAGGGTTTTTCATTGATTTGAAGCTATCGGGAACAACCCATGGTTTGGGTTGGGCAACCAATGTAGTACCTACTAGTAAAACCAGTGCGCTGACAAAAAAAAGTTTCATTGTTCTCATAATCTTTATTACTTATTTAGTTGTTCTTTTCTGAAGTTTCTTATTTTTTTAGTGTTCTCATATAATTTACAACGTTCCAGATATCGTCATCTGTTAATTTGCCTTCATACTTGGGCATTTCATCTCTGCCGGTTTTGGTTTTGTAGAATAGATCACCATCACTCTGCTTCTGAAAATCAGCCTTTGAAAAATCACCCGGAAAAGTCTTAAGAGATCTTGCCTTGACGCCATCGCCCAGACCAGCTCTTCCATGACAGGATGCACAGTTTTTTGTGTAAAGAGCCAGACCCGCTTTGGTACTGGCATCACCGACAGCAACCGCGTTTTTCATCGTTTTGAAGTTAGCCGGAACAACCCATGGTTTTGGTTGCGCTACCAATGAAATACTCAGGCATACTATTAAAGAACTTACCAAAATTAATTTTAAACTCTTCATAAATGTCGATTTTATATTATCATTAAATATACAAAATTTTAAGCAATTGAGTGGTAATTATTTAAATTTATTCATCTTCAGAAACATGGTACCCGGTTATGATGCCCCTGAAAAGAGATGTTGGCCTGGATCCAAGAGTACATGTATAAATATGAATGATCATGAAAATAGAGAGGAAAAATCCCATTGTGATATGAAATACATCAGTCAGAACGAGCCCGCTGATGCCGAAGATCGTTGTAATTGTAATTTCGGGTAACAGCAGACCAATACCCGATATAATAAGCAGAGGCATAGCTACATACATTGCCAGCACATAAGTAATTTTCTGGAGCGGGTTAAACTTACGTTCTTCTGTTACCGGGAAAGGATGTTTTTCACCTTTGAACATACCCATTGAATAAAATTTAAATTGCTTCTTCAGATTTAATACGAAACCTTTCCTGCTTATCCTGTAGAATCTTCCGTTATTTGTCAGCAGGTTTCCTGTAACGAAAAATATATAGTTCAGGATCAGAACAAAAGCAGCAAAATTATGCCACCTGACAGCTTTTGCAAACCCCACAACATAAGATGCATTTTCTTTATCAGTGTATTGCATGCTTAAGCCTGTGACAATAAGAATGAGAAACGCTGCTGCGTTTAATACATGCCAGACCCTGATCCATTTTGGGTAGAGATACATATTCCTTTTCTTTATTTATTCCTGGTATTAATCTTAATTCTGTAAATAATATGAATCATGATTACAATTATCACGATAACAAATATAATCAAACTTAACATGTTCAGATAAACGTTCCTGTTTGCTCCGATAACATAAGAAGCGTTTAAGATTATACCGTTAAAAAATCCGTCGCGACGCTTTTCCTTAGATTCAAATTTATAGAGTGAGGCCATAAGTATTGAGTTTTTCGAATGACATTCATTGCAAAGCCTTACAGCTTCTTCTTTAGGTCGGATCTGATGAGATACCGGAATATTATTATTTATTTTAGTATGGCACTCTATACATCTCACATTGGCAAAATGAGAAGCCTGGTTAGGCAGCCATTCATGCTTTTGAATGATATCAATTTCAGCCCTGTCGCTCAGGAGCTGGAAACGACTGAAATCGGAATGGCAATTTAAACAAATAGAATTATCATAAGCAATAGTCTCCTTAAGATTAGTATTGTTTCTGACACTTATCTTATAAGTATGTGGATTGTGGCACTTCCAGCAAGTGAATCCGTCATCCTCCATTTTAAAGTGAATACTTTTTTTATATTCAGCTTCTATCTCTTCAAAATGATATTTCGCAAACTTCGCGTCACCTCCATGGCAATCAATACAATTATACTTCTGTTCCATTCTGAGTTCTCCCGAATGAGGAAACTTTGCGTATTCTTCGGAATGACAGTCGGTACAGCTAAAGCTTCTGTGATTTGATGAATAGAACTCGTTTTTACGTACAATACGTTCTGAACACATCATCTCCTTAACCTGTTTGCCAAGGGTGGTATTGGTGTATTCATACTTATCCTGTCCATGACATTTGAAACACCGATTATTATCAGATTCAAACTTGGACACGAAAGAAATTGTATCCTTAGCTTTTTCATCCCTGGGATTTATGCGGGGACTTCCGGAAGAAGAGAGAGAAAATAAATTAATCAGGCTCAACAGTATAATTATCCGGAACATAAAGAATTTCATTACTCTTTACTTGATAGCGTCAGAATCTGACATGAATATTAAATCCTACCAGCCACTGGCTTTTCTGGAAATCATTAGTGTTAAATACAAGATTACGCTGATTAATAATTTGATCGTAGTTGGTCACAAATATCTGGAAAGTATGTGTTGCTGTTCCTATTTCCCAACCCAGTGAAAGATTTGGTTTTGGTTGTACCGCGATACTTTGTTTTGTAAGCAATTGATCATATTCAACTATCAGAGAATGAGAACCGAACAGATTTGCGCGCGCTCCGGCTGAAATTCCTATATTAAGATTTTTATATCCTGCAGTGGAATCGACGTTTTGTGGCACT
>PMIJ01000146.1 GCA_003157015.1 Bacteroidales bacterium | reverse complement strand
AATAAACCATCTTCACTGGACAAAATGGAATAGAAAGTCAGCCTTTTTTGGGTTTTTCGAATCACCTGCTGACTGCAATGCAGTAAAATGTCTGTTTGAAAAAATTGAAGCTGATTGCAGGACAGCGGGTGCTGAATATCTTGAAGGACCATTTAATCCAAATCATTATTCTGAGCTGGGAATCTTATTGGACAACTTTAATTCGCCTCCCGTTTTCTTCGATACATATAATCCATCTTACTATCCTGAATTGCTTAAGGAGGCCGGCTTTTCGCAATCAAACCTGTTTCATACAAGGATCAACAATGATATATCAGCTACATTATCAAAAAAATACAATACTTCTCACAAGGAAACTTTCAGTAAGGATATTACAGTAAGAAAGTTCAATATCTTCAGATTCAGGAGGGACCTTGCAATACTGCGAGACATCAATAATGACGCATTTTATAATAATAAGTTTTTTCTTCCACTTTCACTGAAAGAGTACTTGTTCTCGGCAAAATATCTCTTTCTGGTTACNNTTCCAGGGTTGCTATGGAGGAGAAGAAACATTAAAGATCTAGTAATTTTTACTTCAGGAATAAAAAAAGAATACAGGAACAAAAGAGTATTCGCTTTGATCCTGAGATCTGCAGTTAAAATATTCAGACAATTTTCAACAATAAGGACGACCTGGATTTCAGATGAAAACCTGGGAAACAGTCTTGCCAGTCTACTGGAGATGAGTACCAGCAAGCATTTCGCTATTTATTCAAAGCGGTTATAATTTCCGAATATGTTACCAGATAAAATGATATTAAATGAGTTGATAAAACGCTGGGGTCTTGATGCTTCCAACGGAGGAGAGCTTATTATAGGTGGATGTAACTCACTTGACCTTGGCAATATTTATGGAACACCGCTTCATATAGTTAATGAAGAGAGATTAAGAGCTACAGCTGAATCCTTCCTGAAAACAATAAAACTTAAATACCCGGGGGCAGTATCAGTTCATTATGCATTTAAATGTAACCCAGTTCCTGGTATTATTAAAATTATAAAGGAACAAGGGCTCAAAGCTGAAGTAATGAGCGAGTATGAGTTAATGTTAGCTCTTAAACTGGGATATAGAGGGAATGATATAATTGTCAACGGACCTTTTAAGACTGACCGGCTGATTACAGCTTGTCTTGAAAATAATATCAGATTTATAAATGTTGATTCACTTTTTGAGCTAGAAAAGATTGATTGCATTTGTAATAACCTTACTAGAAATGCAGAAGTTCTGTTAAGGATAAATCCTGATTTTGTTCCTTCAGGTATGAACAAAGGAAGCGCTGCAGGAAGCCGCTCCGGATCCCCTTTCGGGCTGGATCTGATAGGCGGCGAGGTTATGGCTGCACTCGAAAAAATTAAAGGAATGAAACGAATCAGGTTCAGAGGGTTTCATTTCCATATCGGTTCCGGTATTCAGAACCCTGATGATTACAGAAAAGCGCTTTCAGGGCTTAAAAAGATCCTTAATGATGCCGGAAATGCAGGCTTCAAAGTAGATGTTCTGGATATTGGCGGAGGATTAGGTGTACCAAATTCACGGGAAATGACAACTCTGGAATTGTTGTTATATCAGGCATTTGATTTTCTCAATTCCGGAGGAAGAACAAACAGGAAGATTTTCTTCTCACATTTTGCCGATTCTGTAACGAAAGGCATTCTTTCCCTTTTTGGCAATCAAAAAATCCCTGAGTTGATTTTAGAACCCGGGAGATGTATTACTGGTCCCAATCAGATGCTGTTATTGAAAATACATCAGGTAAAAGACCGGAAAGGCCTAAAAAAATGGCTTGTTGCAGACGCGGGAATCGGAACTTTAACCATGCCTACTTATTATGAACACCATGAAGTTATTTTATGCAATGATATCAGGAGAAAAGCTGCTGAAAAAGTGACGATTACAGGACCGGGCTGCTTTTCTGCTGATGTCGTATATAGAAATAAAGTAATGCCAAATATTGCCGCAGGTGAGATGATAGCTATTCTTGACAGCGGAGCATATTTTACCTCCTGGGAATCGTCCTTTGGATTTCCAAGGCCGGCCATTGTTTCAGTTGTTGATGGCCGGCATAATCTTCTCAGAGAGAGAGAATCATTCGACCATATGATCTCTCTTGATACGTTTTGATTTTTATATAAACCTAAATTCATTATGCTATGAAATTTAAAGTTAACAGAGTATCTGTTTGCCCCGATCTTTTATACCTGAGTAATATCTTAACCTCAGAAATAGTAAAAAAAGGCAATGAACAGGTATCGACAGATGAAAATTCCAATTTTGTCCTGAATGTTATTGATCTGGAATCACCCAAAGCATACAGGAGAAAAAGCCAGGAAGAAATGGTAGTTTCAATTGTCCTGCTCAAATATCCGGTGCCGGATCTTAAAGCAGCATGTTATGTGGCATTAGTAAAGAGTATATCCAACATTCTCTTTTGTATTTCCCTGCAGGAGGGAAAAGAACATCCTAAAGCTTACAGTATTACTCCCGAGGTCGGATTTACTGAATTCAATTATAATCCTGAAAATATGTATAAATACATGTACCCGGTTATCAGTTCTCATTTTGTATTAAGGAATAAGCTTTTTGATGATCTTATTTTGGAGGAAAATGAAATAATTCCTGAAGTTGAAGATTTAAAGGCCTTTGGCAGGGAACTGCACAATCTTGGAGTTCTTCCGGCTCCATTTCCTCTGGTAGAATTCCTGGACAAGGATCTTATTGATCAGTTGTACAGACTATACCAGATTAAAGGGCTCAGTTACGGTAATCTTAGTATCAGGAATACAAACCATAACCTTGAAGGTACTTCATACTGGATGACAGCCCGCGGAGTTGACAAATCGAACCTGAAGGGGATCGGAAAAGATATGCTTCTGGTCAAAGGATTCGACAAAGAAAGCGGTGAGATGCTCGTTTCAGTCCCTCCGGTATATGATCCAAGAATCAGAGTTTCA
>PMIJ01000169.1 GCA_003157015.1 Bacteroidales bacterium | reverse complement strand
GGTCAATATACCCGCGTTTTCCATAGCTACAACAAAAACTTCATTCAATTCAAACGTCTTTGGCGTCAGATAAACTTCTATTGGTTTTTCCCTTGAAAAATCTTTAAGTGTAACTGAATTGTATCCTAATGCACTAATTGTTAATGGAAGTGAAGCATACTTTGTAATGTCTAATTCAAAATATCCATTTTGATCTGAATTAGTTCCTACAGATGTTCCATTAATGTAGATTGATGCAAAATTTATTTTTAAATTGTTAGACTTGTCGAGAATGGTCCCTTTAACTACTTGAGCGTGACCAACCTGAAAATAACTGACTAATAGCAGGAACAGAACTATTCGTTTCATTGTGACAAAATGACGCTGTTTGATTTATCTGACTTCGTATTCAGCCTTTCCGGTTACCGGAATGCCGGTTGTTGTAATACCCTCTGCAATAATTTTGATTAATGATGAATTATCCCCATTGTAATATTTCAGAATTATTTCATTTGTACCCTCCAGATTTATATCAGGTTTCCAGTAGAGGGTTGACCTCAGATCAGGATTTAGATCAGAATTTGAATCTGGCAAATGCTGTGGAGAATAGAAAATCCTTGAAGCATTATACCCTGAAATCTTGATTTTTGCAGTGTAATCCACTGGTTTATAAACCTCTGGTCCGCCCCCTGCTTTTGTAATCAGGTTGATAACTCCATTTGCCGCCTCTCCATTTTTTTTGTCCGCTTGCATACCAAAAATGACTGTTGAGCTAACTAATTTTAATACATCTATCCTGTCAATGATTGATACTGGCATTAAAAGCAAATCCTCAAAGGTGGCTTGATTACCATCTATCAGAACAAGAGGTAATGTACCACCATTCTGGGAAGTTACTCCACGAATATAGATTTTATAATCCCCATTTATATCAGGACCTAAAACCTCAACTCCGGTAATTTTGCCTCTTATGAGCTCAGGAATGTTTCGATAGCCTCCCATCTGCTCATTAACCATCAGTTCAGCGTCAGGTTTATCATACATTTTTCGACTACTCTCTACCTTGACAGTTTGAGGATCCTTGTGTCGTTCGGTAATAATATTTACCTCCCCAACACTGATCGTGTCAGATAGTTTGTATTTCTTTTTAATGGCTTCATTAATCTTATAGTAGGATTTTAGGTTACTCTGGTTGTTTTCAGCTAAGATAGAAATAGCTGACATATTATCAGATACTTCAGCGGGATTGTAAGTAACTGAATCCAAAGTCATCAATCCTTCCGGATGATCTTTTTTACCAATACTGCTTGCAATCAATGTTGCATGTCCAGTCAGGTCAATGTCAGACAATTTGAATCTCCCGGTTGAGTCAACCGGAACTGTTTTTATAAGGTTACTCTTACTACCGAATATTCCGATACTGACCCTCGAATCCACAATAGACTTGTTCTTATTGTCTTTTCTTAATCTCCCGGATACTGTAAACCCATTCTCCGGAGGGAAATAAGTCGAATCGTATTTCCAGGCGAAATCGCGCCAGCCTTGTGTACGAAGCAGAAGATCCAGATCTCTTAATCTGTCATGATTTGACGGATCGAAATAATAGGATGGATCCTCAACAATTCCACGAACATCGGACTCCAAAAGAAACCATGATGATATGGTCCTGGGGAATTTAGATGCATTATTTGTG
Source organism: Bacteroidales bacterium (assembly GCA_003157015.1). GTDB lineage: Bacteria > Bacteroidota > Bacteroidia > Bacteroidales > VadinHA17 > LD21. Next base: position 19,446 of record PMIJ01000169.1, on the reverse strand, counting down.
AAAGTTTCATCAACAATAGATAGCGATACATTGCTCTTTCTTTCAATAATTGAATCTTCTGACAAAGAAATTTTGAGAGTAACCGGTTCTCTCTTAGTGTATAAGCGTTTATCCGTTTCAATTTGAATATTTAATGGAGCCTCTCTTTCAGTATAAATAAGTCTTTCAGAGAGAGGAAGATCCTTTATGGTAGAAAGTGTCAGCATCAAAATTCCATCCGGAAGATTATCAGTGGGAACAACAAAACTGGTAACTGGAGATTTAATCTTAATGGGTATTGTCTTAAAAACTTCCTTTCGTATTGAGAAACTAAGCACTAAGTCATGGTCTGAAACAAGCGCCAAAGTTTCAGGATTTGTCTTGGTGGCAATTAATAACTCATTATTCTGATTTATCGAAGCGCTAAAAGTTACACCAGTTGGAAAACTTGTTGGTAATTCAGTCTTGATATCAATACTGTCAGCTCCCCTTACCATAGAATAGTATTTCAAACCCGGTAATGGTCTCAGGAAAAATGTTCCCATTCCAAGGTGCTTGGATTTGAATGTTGTTACCAACTCACCGGCTGACGAAAAGATCTTTCCGGATACATCACAACCTTTTCCGAGATAATTTACAGCCTTAAATGCAACAATTGAAGATACATTGTCAACCAGGGAACCTCCTTCGGGAAAGAAGCTTACCTGAATTTTATTTTCAACATATTTTACTCTGTCTGAGATTTTGCTTGAATCAGTTGAATTAATAACAACAATTTCTTTACTGAAAAATAACTGATCACTGTAATTCCTCATATAATTTGTATATGCCCGTAATGTGTATCTTCCAGACCTAATGTCAATGGGCAGCTTGAAATCGCCATTACCTAAACCTCCCTCAAGACGAATGATCCTGTTGGAGATGATTTTTGAAAAAGGAGAAATAAGTTCGACATGCAGGTTGCTGCTGTGATCTGTAAGTAAGCGGTCCAGAGCATCAATCAGATACGCTTTGAACCAGATATCCTCACCTGCAAAGTAACTGTCACGATCAACATGAAGATAAACTTTCTCAATGATCTTTAAAGAGTCATAAACAGACTGGTATTGAGAATGTATGCTTCTGCCGAGAGAAGGTTGAGCGAATAATATACTCAACCCAACAATAAATACTTTGTATTTTCCCATATCCGGTTAGGTCGATAATCAGTGTTAATCTTTCAATAAACAATTTCTGTGCCAGAATCAAATGTAGCAGTGAAGGCCGATTTATTTAGATATCGTCCTTTTTCACAATAGATACTAAAGTTAAACAAAAAACAGATTGGCATCAAAATAATTACCGGAGAATTTTATATGGGGAGTTATCAGCTGGCACAAAAACGGCAAGTTTGCCTGCAATATATCAGTAAGCCCCGGAGCTGATTCCAGGGCCTACTTCTCGCTGAGTTAATTAATTAATCGCCTGTCTTAACGTTTAGCAGTGGGGGCGTGGCAGCTTAAGGCGATTTCCTGGCACACATTGCAGATTTATCTTAAGCGTTCAGATGCTGGTAAGAGACAAAGACAGCCATGACCTATACAGTTTGTTAGCAACTGTAATTTATTCATACGCAACAGATTTTTTCATCTTCATCTCGCTATTATTGCTCAATCAGTCCAACTAATCTTTTGTAATTACGTTCTTTCCTAACATCCAAAATTTCTACTTCCCTTCCATTCGGATAGACAAGCATCGTATGAGGAATACCATTAACAAAATATCTTTCTTTAATTTTTTCTAGATCATCTTTTGCCAAAAGACTTCTCCAAGGTATTTCCTCTTTTTTCATTAGATTAGCCCATGCTTCTATGCTCTTTTCTTCATCCAATGACACATAAGTAATAACAAGATTATTTTTGAAATTTCTATAAATTTCTTTGAGCAATGGAATCTGTTCATGGCATGGAATACACCATGAAGCCGAAAATACAACCAGATTGTATTTAGAAAAATCCTTAACAATTAGTTCCTTATTATTCGACCCACAAACTGGTAAAACACTATTCTCAAATTTGAGAGATAAAAAGTTTTTTACTTTTAAACCATAATAAGAAAGCTTGTTACTCTCTGAAAAACAATTGTATACTTTTTCTACATCTTGTTTTGAATTATATTGAGTTAGATTTTTTGACAACATATTTATCAAAAAATGTGATTCCGGATATTTCTTTGTAATATCAATATACTTACTCAACATGTTACCATATTCTGAAGAATCATTATAGAACATACTATATCTATATCCAATAGATTCTATAGACGATAATAGTTCTTTATCCCCGGTATTTGGAACTAAGAACCAGGACTGATAAACTGTTTTAGAAGCTGTTTGATTGTTTTTATTAGTATATAGTGTATTTGAGAATTTTTCAGTATTTATATAAGTAGCTTCAATTTCTGAATTGCCTTTGCTAAAGGAATAACTACCTGCCTTCAATGTGTCATTTTCAATAACAGTCATAAAAGCAATAGCTGTCTCCACTGAATCTATAAAACTTGGAACGTTAATACCTACATACCTATGTTTATCAAAAATACTGTCTGGATACGTAAATGTCCAATCCTTTCCATTACTGGATTCCCCATGGATTATTATTGGAGGAAAATCTTTGCTTTCCTGTCTAATTACAAGGTTTAGTTTTTCGAATTCTTTTCCTTTGAAATGAATATTTATTTTACATGTTTTTTCTTGTGTGCATGATAGGATAAAAATGAAAACAACTTGAAGAAGAAATGCTTTTTTCATTATATTTTAATTTTAAATATTATTACAAATACATACAATGCTTAAGTCTAACTTTCACGATCAGATTTTAAAGTTAATAAATTGACTTCCATTATTGTTAAACGAAATTAACAAATTATTTTACAAAGAAATCATAAAGGATTATTAATCAATCCTTAAACTTTAGTTAAACTCTATGACCTCCAAAACCAAGGTTAAAATTTAGTACAACAAAGATGCTCTGGTTGATTAAAACCAAGGCATCGAACCCATCAAGCTTTTCCCAGCTATCATGAGCTTGCTAAAACAGCAAATCCCGGATTTCTCCAGGACTTTTTTGCTGCATGGTTATGTGCTTTTCATTGCACCGTCGGAGTTAGGCAAAGTTTTTTATTTTGTTAATTCATCAATTTTATTTATCAGCCTTGCATAGCTTGGAATTCTTTTAAAAAACTCATCATTACTGCAATATTTTAAATAGTCCAAATGAGAACAAATTGACCAAGAATCAGATTCTCTCTTTTTATATGTTTTTCCAACTAATCTCCAAATTTTGAATATTATCTGTGAGGGATGTGAATATGATTCAATGTTATCAGTCTCCAATTTTATATCTAAAATATCGTTTAGCCAACTTGTTCGAAGTGAAGCATCCATTCGAATAAAATGCTCGTAATCAGCAATAAACCATGCTTCGACTTCCATGACAGCAATAATCTGGGTCAGTTTGTTGAAGAATTCTCTTTCTCTAAAAATCTCATTAAAATCTGCTACCATTTGTGGAAGTAATCTAGGTGGATTTGGGTACAGGTCTCTTATTCCAATGATATGTGAATATCCAGATCTATTTATGAGGTTTTCAGATCTTTCTAAAATGGCACCATTTACATTCCCATCTCTCATTACATCAAAAATTAGAAAGTACAACTTAACTTCCTCATGATCATAATTTGCTTTTGTAATAATAGTTGCTTTATCTTCAACTAGTTGGATGGATTCGATATTAAAATAGGGATGCGTAAAATAGCTATCAAGAAGTTTTTCTAGGAAAATTCGTTCTGTTTGCCCTTCTACAAAAAATGCAATTTTAACCATTTAGTTCTTTGAATTTTTTATTCCAGATTGTAAAAGGTCAAAATTATTTAGTCCAGATAATAAATATTTATCAAAGAGTTTCTTATTATTGGAATAGTTGGCTGCTTTAACGATATGTCCTTTCCTTGTTAGAAAGTTGATATTTTTCATATCAACGGTATTAATTAAAAATCGATCATTTGAGGTTATAATAACTTGGAATTTAGAACTGATATTCTTGTTCAATAAAAATTTTGTCAATTTGGTTGACCTCTCAAAATCTAACCCTTCTCCTAGATCGTCAATAATAACTGTCCCAGAAGTTACTTTTGCTAAAAGGTATTCGAAGAGAACTGTCAAACATAATGCACGATACATACCTTGTGACATTAAGCCTTGTTCAGTTTTGCATTGCAGATCTGTTTCTTTAAGACTAACCATAAATAAGTTTTGAATTCCCATCTGGGGTACTCCAATGCTGGTTACGCTCTCAACCGGATAACCAATAAAGTTAAGATCCTCGATAATTTTATCTATTATCGGTTTATCATTCTGTATCTCTTGAAGAATATAAGGTACAGCTCCCAAGGTCTCCAATTGAATTGAAGGGTTTTCTGGAACCATGATCTGATCATTTTTAATTCCCGAAAATGAATAGCCTTTAATGTTTTTTGCCCATTCTATAAAATCTTCCAAATAAGGATAATGCACCAAATCTCTTCTGACATTTAATGTCAATTCATCCGCGGGTGGGGTATATTTATCCCACGCATTTTTACTTTTTGAAAATATTCTCCCTCCACTACCATCTCAGCATACTTTGAATTTCGATTAACAAAAATACTGATCGTTTTAATTACATCTGGTTGTGGTGCATGGTTTGGCTCCCATTCAAACATGTTAATAATAAAAATTGTTTGATCCTGTGAATTTTTTAGTACCCAATTTTCCGATTTGAGAATTCTAAGATCGGGATATAACGGATTTAGAATTGTATTAACAGGTGCGTTAAGCTTTGATGCACCAGTAGTATAAAATTCAAAATTATGCTCACTTAATATTTTACCTAAGTGGTCGGCATTTGTTAAAGCTATTTCAAAGTCTTCAACTGTCAAAGAAGGATTACTTAATAGTTGGCAATTACCAATAGTGCTATTTAAGCAGCTAAGAATTAAAAGAACCAGTATTTTTTTCATAGTAATTAATCACAATTATTATTTGGTTTTAAGTTTCTAGTGCAAAAAATATACCATTTGAGAAAACTACAATTCAGATTTTGTTTATCATAGATTCAATACTTCTTCAATCCGATTCGGGGCATAGGCTTGCCACTAACGAAATAGCGTTTTATACACAGTCTTATAACAGCTTTCGCAATACTCCTTTGGTTCCTGTTTACATTCTCTTTCTTACAGCACAGCCCCGTCAGTCACAGAAGCATTTCACCAACAATCCGCTGCATCCTCAATGTTTAAAGCTTTTGCCTGACTCTTCACAATCGATATGAAAGTTAAACAAAAAACAAATTGGCTTTAAAATAATTACATGGAAATTTTACTTTGGAGGTTATCAGCCAGCTCAAAAATGGCTGAAAGACCACAAAGGAAGAGTTATAAACAAAAAATCCCTGATTTCTCAAGGACTTGTCTCGTTGCACAGAGTAGATTTGCATCACTTTTATTTTGATATCCGTTTTTTCTTCTGATATTTACTGTTGCGGTATCTCCTTCTATTTGCAGCGACAAGCACGAAAGCAGCCGACAGAGCATGCTTCAGAAGACTTTCCGATGTATTATACTTTTTAAATAATTCAAAAGCTGTTTCCCTGGTAGGTGTTATGGTAGACATTTTAAATTTTGTTAATCAGTTGGTAAATCATTTATTAATTTTCAGTATAGGAATAGTCTTATTCAAAGTGGTTCCACGTATGTTAAGATAATACAGCGAGGGCACCAATCTGAAATCACTGATAGTAAATGAATTGGTTCCGCTTATAATATCTTTTTCAATTTCATATAGTTTTATCCCTGAGACATTGGAGATGGATACCTCAATCTTGTCATCAACCGGTGAGTTAACATTGATTGTAAGATTATTGCCGAATGGATTTGGAAATACACTTAATGTTTCATTGATTTTTGTGTTTTCTATTTTGGCAGTTATTGTGTCATTAAAAGGATAATCGTCTCTGTTATTAAACCCATATGTAACGATCTTGTATATTCCGTATTTTGAAAGATCAGCTTTTACCAGGAATGATACTGTTACCGTATCACCGTAAGGAATAACCTTTGTATTAAAATACTGTTCAACAGCTGGATAATTGTCATTTATCTGGTATTCCAGGTTGAATCCGTTTAAAGTATCCTTACCTACATTCAGAACCTTTACTCCAATGTTTTCCAGTCCATATTGTCCATTGTCTGAGGGCACAACAACTCTTGCTACCTGAAGGTCCCTTTGAATATAGGTTAATGGACTTGACTGGGTAAAATCTATCATATCGATCCATGCGCAATCAGAGCCCTTTGAAATTGATGAATCTTTTGCATAGGTCCATTCCATTTTATTGAGTCCCGCTGAGACAGGAAAAGCAGTCTGGGTCCATGGAACTTCACCCGACTTCTTAAGCACTTCCACCCCGTTTAGTTTGAATGAAAGAAAATCATAATTTGGTTCTGATGAAACACTGTAAAAGAACTTTACAGAATCATCGCTGGCGTAGATGGTCCTTATAACCAGTGATGTTGATCCGTTATTAGAAATTGCCCCTGATCTGGCAGAAAGATTGCCGTCGTAAGATTTGGTTGAATCGATAATCCACGGTATAGGACTTATATTGATCCACGGGAAAATATTAAAAGATGATGATTCAAAACTCTCCCTCACTTTTCCGACTCTGAAGGCGAAATCCTTGTCCACAATATATGGGCTGCAATCAAGAATTGATGAAACTGATATAAGGCTGCCAATGGGAGCTGTCTCTGAAAGCTTCACCATTACAGGAATATCTGTGATCTGTCCGAACTGCAGTGCTCCTGACTTAACACTCGGTTGCACAAGAGATAAATCGTTGTCAGAACTGGAAATATTAAATTGTCCATTTATGTTGCTGCTTCCCTGGTTGCGAACCTTGAAAACCAGGTTGAATGTCTCTCCCGGATCAGGAATGAAATCACCGTTTCCTATAATTTTATCATCAACTATGCAATTGATAATCTGAAGATCCGGAGCATGAAGACAGATATCAATTGAATAGTGTTTCTCAGATAGCTGATCTTTTAATATAAGATTAAATGTAACCACCGATAAATCGGGTACATCATTGGAAATAGATATGCCAAGGCTATTCGAAAGTACCATATCAGATTGTGCAGGCAATGTTCCAATATATGCGGAGTCGCCAGTAATTGTTACCAGATCTGATGATGAAGAGATTTTTGCATAGAGATTATGAGCGTCGGTGAGTCCGAGGTTGCTGATTTTAAGTTTCAGGAATATTGATTCTCCATAATCAGCAAGGTTATTATTATTGCCCTTGCTATCGTCTATATTGCTGGCCGAAAGATTTATAAATTCTTTTCTGATATTTGAGATATGAATTGTCTTAATCACAGGGACTTTGTTCTGACCTGTTATGACAACAAGGCATGAATCATTTGAACGCCCGGGCATATTAAGCACAACAGTACCTGAGTTGCTTGCAAACGAGGCATCCCAAAGCGTATCAAAATGTGACACGGCTATATATGCAAAAGGATCAACATTCAGCGATAGTGATTTGATGCCATTTGGCAGAGTATCAGGTAATGAAACATTAAATGACCCCGGAGTTCCAAGGATTGGAATAAGACTAGGATCGCCCACGACATTATATGTTTCCCAATAATACTTTTTCCATTTTGAAGTGCTGGCGCTAACTGCCATATTTCCTGCATAATTAATCTGACCAAGTGTAAAATACCAGTCTGCAGGCGATTCACCATGAGTATGGAACATCCTGTCGTAGGCGCCGAGAGATGATCCATCATATGTTGGATTGGCAGATATAATTCCTGGACCAACAGCCCAGTAATAATCTTCATCAAAGTATGAATCATTTGAGCATCCTATGAACCCAATTGCTCCTTTACCGTCTGTTAGCATCATCCTGTTTCCAAATGAAGTCGGGAGGTTAAACTGTGCTGTCCTGCAGGCGTTGCTTATTACAAAAGGATACATGTTTTTGTTTTTAAATGACTGAATATCCGGTGTTTTAATATTAACATGCAACCATCCGTCTGCTTCACCATGACCAGTATAATTTATAAAGGAAACGCCATTATTTATTAGTTTAATTATAGAATCTTTTGCCGTATAGGAATCGGGACAGTTAAAGTGAAATTCGTTTATTCTGTTTGCTTTTGTCAGATAATTTGTAACTGCATAATTTACCTGGCCATTCATATAAATGGCATTGCTTTCATCATAACCTGCGCTAACAAGTGCCCTCGAATAAAATTTATTAGTATCGGCAAATTGAAACTTCTCATACTGAATGATTTTTGTAATGGCAGTTTTTACTTCATTGGTATCTGCAACAGGCAGCCTTCCGATAAACATTTCAGGAATATAGTCACCATTACCATCAAATTCTCCATAATACAAATCTGTTATGTTCCCGGAACTACCTGAACCATAATAGGGAATTCTGTTTACATCTCCGATTATGAGCAGATATTCGGGCGGAGGATCGCTTTCTGTAGAAGAATTATAAATACTGTTGAGGGTATCCTTTATTTGCATATAATCGTTCCCGACCAATCCGGTTCCTTTGTAGATAACAATAAGCTTAAACCCCTTCTGCGTTTTCCATTTAAAAAACGGCTGAAGTTGTTTCTTAAATGCAACATCAGTTACAATGACCATTTTAACAGGTTTGCTTGAAAAGCCTGGTATTACCTGTCCGGGATTGTAATTCAGGACTCCCTTATTAAGCGTTTCATCCATGGATCCCGGTTGGGCAGCAAGAGCTTTGGAAGCGATATTGACATAATTTGAAAATGTTATCTCAATTCTCATCGATGTGATGATCTCCAGTGAGTTCGAAAGCGGATTATATCTTACGGGTGAGACATAAAGGTTTGCGATTTTATTGTTCCTTACAGTGCCAAGAGGTTCAATTTTCACAGTATCGGAGGAAATAATACCTCTTGTGGCATAGGCAGATTTGTCAATTTTGAAAACTGGTTTTACCTGCTGATTTTCCTTTGTTTCACTTTCCTGGGCTGGAAAAAGGAGTCCGGTAATTTTCTTCGTTGCCGGGTTTAATTTTGATGTTCTGACATCTGATATTTTTACTCTGTACCCTGATCCTCCTGGAATTGAGATCAGCCGGCAAAAGACCGGAAGCTCAGGTTTCCCCGGGTCAGATGAAGGAATATGACCGGGAATAGATATACGATAAAATGATCCGGCATCGTTTGTTATACTTTCAATGTTGATCTCAGATATTGAATAGTTTATGATGATTGATTGTCCTCCGTTTATGACATCAGTTTTCTGCAAATTACCATTTAGAGGAAATTTGTAACTTCTTCCTGTCTGTCCGCTGGCTGATGCTGCAAAAACCAGAAAAACTGCTAATAAGGTAGCCTGTTTATCTTTCCCTAAACGCATCAATTTTAATAAATTAACACCTTGACCTAAATTCTGGAGGCAAGTTATTAAAAAATCAATATATTATGAATTTGGCAGAAAGATATTATATGAATAATATAAGAGGTAGTGAGTATTTTTTGAATTATTTCTAATCATTGTGTATTGTCTGACATTTAAATTTAATGATATGAGGAACTGCAAACTGGATACATTTAAGAAAGCATTTATAATACTAATTTTTACAGCTATGATAATTCCTGGTTTTTCTCAGGATCCACTAATTAAGGAGTTTATTGAAAGGTTCCCCAAGTTGTTAACCTGAGGAACCGGGGGAGTTTTTAAAGACCTGAATCAGTATGATGGAATGATTCCGATAGGTCGAACTCTGAGAGCTGTTGTAAATCCCAGCAATCATCACACGTGTTTGCACTTTCCGACGAAATAAAACCTTCCGCGATTAAATCTAGAGTTTCATCACATGGCGTAAAGAACTCATGGCAGTACCTGCATTGTAAATTCATGGCTTAAGATTATAAGAGTCCGTTGTCGCTGAATGAGTAATAGCTTTCCGAAGTAAGAATCAAGTGGTCTAAAAGCTGGATATCCATAAGATTCCCGGCTTCTTTGATCTTCTGAGTTAGTTTAATGTCACTCTCACTTGGGTTTAGATTTCCGCTCGGATGACAGTGGCAAATAATTAGTCCTGAGGCGTTTGCCTTAATAGCTGCTTGGAAAATGATTCTAATGTCAGCGATACTGCCACTTATTCCCCTCTTCGACACCACCATGATTCCAAGGACTGAATTTGAGCGATTCATTAATAGAATCTTGAACTCTTCCACATGTTCTATAGTGTCTGGATTCCAGGTTTCATTGAAATAGTTGTAGGCATCCTTACTGCAGGTTACCTTTGGTCTTTCAGAGGCTTTGACCTTCGATTTATAAGATAAGGTCACCTCAGCAATTGTAAATAATTGTTGATTATTCATAATAATAAAGTGATTTATTGATTAATAAAAATGAAAAAGCCCGGTCGACTGACCAGGCTGATAGTTTTAAACAAAAAAAATCTCATGAAGTAATCATGAGATATAAGCGGAGCCGTTTTGCGAGATCCATCCATCATCCGCAAAAGAAAGTGGTCGTAACCGAGCGACAAAGGCAAGGTTTATGAAATAACCTTTAGCCGCGACCTTGACGTGTCACGAGGTTTTACTTCCGTAAAGACCACGCTTTGCGAATGATGATGGATGGCGCAGGCTCGCTCTACCCAAGTGAGGTTGCGGTGGCCCGGAATACCTTGGATTGAATTGACTCTTCATGACGGGCAAAGGAAGCGACCGAACACCGAATTACCTGGATAAATCAAAATTATAGCGTCCCTTGCTCTTCAAGCCATTTCCTCACTCTCTCATGCTCTGCCTGATATTTTGCTTCAATGTCCTTGGCAATCTGCTGAAACTCTGGTTCATTTCTGATGCTGTTGAATAAAGGGTCTTTTTTCATACACGTTACCATCCATAATGGTACCCTTTGAATTTGATTAAGAATTCTTAAATTTTTAAACGCTTTATCTTTATCTCCTATAGGAGCGTATGCACTTGCAAGATCATAATATTCATATAATTTTTGTCCCCATCCACGCTTCAATTCAATCACGCTGTTACAATTTTTTATTTGTTCATTGAAATAATTTTCAGCTTCTGCTTTATATCCATTTTGCAAGTAAACATATCCTATACTTGCCATTTCGTTTATACCTATTTCTCCCTTATTCAATATTTTTAATTCCTTTCTATAATATTTTAATGATTCTTCATATTTACCAAGCCATGCGTAACCCTTTCCTAACATATCCAATACGTTAAAATTGGTTGAATCTATCGCATGACATTTCTCTGAAAATTCAATGGATTTATTGAAATTTTCAAGCCAGAATTCAATCCCAGCTAAATTAAGATAATATGACAATGAATCACCATCCAATTTAAATTTGTCCTGAATACATTGTTTTGCTTTATCAGGAAATCCAGCACTATGATATGCCCAACCAATTTCTCCTAATAAATCAGGTAATTCTGCTCCAAGATTAATGGATGCAGCTTTTTGAAGATAATAAATATTATTAACAAGGTCGGTACTCCAATAGAAGTTCCCTTTTTCAGCATATGCACTCCAATCATTTGGGTTGAGTTTTATGGCTTTATCAAATTCTTCAATAGCCTGTTCTGGTTTCCCGATTTCACTATAATAGTTCCCCCTTAAAGTATATGCTTCTGATAATTGATTATTAAAGGAAAGAGCAATATTTGTAAGGATAAGAACAGAATCCCCGAAATTCTTTGAGAGATATTCTTTTTCCTTTAAATAATGCTTGTACCAATATACCCTTGCCAGACCTGAATATGCCAGAGCGAACGTAGAATCATATTTCAATGCTTTATGATAGAGTTCTTCAGCTTTTTGCAGCGAAGCCTTGTTTCCATTAATCCAATATTTTGTCTCTTCTTCTCTTCCCTGCTGATAAAAATCATAAGCCGTCAGGTTGGTAGTCGGTATTTTATTAATGAGTTGTTTTTCTTTAGGAGTAATAATTGTTTTCAGTTCTGCCGCTATTGACTGTGCAATTTCACTTTGTATACTAATAATATCACTTGTCTCCCTTATTTCACGATCATATGATTTACCCCATAAATGTTTTTCGTTATTAGCAACAATTAATTGTACCCGAAGAACGAACTTGTTGCCATATTTTTGTCCGCTTCCTTCAACGATATAATTCACATTCAGTCTTTTTGCTATTTCAGGCGTAGATTTGGTAGTATTGTTTCTGAATTGTTCAACTGAATTTCGAGAAAGAACTCTGCTGAAATCACTGATCTTTTGAAGGTTATTGAGTATCTCTTCCATGACACCATTCAGGAAGTAGGTCGTAGAATCATTAGGACTGTCATTTCTAAAAGGTAATACTGCAATTGATTTTTCAAGCTGTACTTTAGGTTTAGATAGGGTTGGAATTAAGAAATACCCAATCATAATCAGTGCAAGAACAACGACAGTTGCAATGATAATTTTTATTTTATTGTTTTTCTTAGGTACTGATATTGGTTTAAAAACTTCCTTTGGTACTTCTTCTTTTTGTGGGGTATGCTGCCCAATAGCAGTTATAATCTCTTTTATTGAATTAGCAACTTTATTTATTTGATCACGATAATATGTCTTGTTTAGATTGTCCTGCGGGTGATCTTCATTGACTCTTAAGGGTCTGTTAACTCCTGCTGATTTTTAGATAAAGTCAACACTACGAAGCACTCCGCCCAGTACGGATTCACATAATTTTATATCATTAGTGTCCAAATCATATATCCGAACAGGCAATACTCTGTTTGCAACATTACCGTTCGGCAGTTTTATCTTTAATCCAAACTGATCATGTGAAGCCAGTTCCACAAACGCTTTGAACTCATGCTCCCATGCAAAAGATTTGGGATCACAATATGTGCGGGAAATTATTGGGATAAAGATGAGACACTTCAGTTTATCTTTCAATGAAGCATCAACATCATGTGTCTCCAATAGACCATCATGAGGATTAATATCAAAATAAACACTGATCTCTTCCTTAAAGGTGGATTCAAGTTCTCCTTTCAGATTATCAACAAACTCCGTTACCCAGCCATCATGCTTGTTGTCTTTCTGACGATAGCTGATGAATATGTCGTATTCGTAACCTAGAATGAGACTTGCCATTATAGTTGTCAGTTGTTTTTATGTCTTTATTTTTGCCCTGCAACAGCCTTCTTTGCTGCTTCGAGGTGAAGGAATATACCGTGGGAATATATAGGTTTTAAACTATCTGCTCTTTGAATTACCTTTAGTGCTTCCTGATATTTACCCTGTTTATATAATCCCCATCCTTTAGTGTCCAGTATTTGCCAACTATCAGGAATTAATTTTAAAGCCTTATCAACGAGTTCTAAACCTTCATGGACATTCCGATCCTTATCAACCAGTAACCATGCAAGACTATTCAGTCTATCCGGATTATTAGGCTCATAAGATAACGCTTGCCTAAGATACTGTTCTGATTTATCAAAATAGCTTGCCTCAAAATACATCAAGCCAATACTTGCATTAATATCTGCTTCAGATGTTGGATTTTCAGCAAGGATTGATTTATATTTTTCGATAAATTTATTTGCTGCAATCGTATCTCCTTCATTTAATGATAAGATAGCTTGCCTATTAATTAGATAAAGATTATCGGGAAAATCTTGTTCTGCTTTTTTATATAGTTCTTTCTCTTTTTTATACAGACCTGCTTTATGATATGCTGTCCCAAGCCAAGTATAATTAAAAACCCACATAGGTTTTGAATCCCATTTATTGTATATTTCAAGTGCCTTTTCAAATTCAGGAATTGCTTTCTCATATTGATATAGGTCTTCTATATAAGCACGACCTATTGAATAATAAATTAGTGGCGATTGATCATCAATTTCCTGAAGCTGCCTTAAGCATTTAATCGTTTCGTGTGGTGTCTCAAAGAACAAAGAATATATCGAATTTGTCCAGAGTTTAATTTGCATGGGCATCTGATCCCTTTTTTTATAAACCTTGATACACCATTTTTTACCTTCATCGATCAATCCTAGATTCCAATATGCTGATGCAAGTCTTAAAGCCGCAAAATAAAAGTTTGAATCAATAGCGATTGCATGTAAGAAAAACTTTGCAGCGGTGGACATATCATTTTTGCTATAAGCATTATTTCCACAAATAAAATACCTATATGCTTCGGGAGAATTGGTAGATGCAAACTGCTGGAAATCGAGAGATAAATCTTTCTTTAATTTTGATATAATAAGATAATCCTTGATCCTGCAAGAGAGAGTATCAATTGTTGGCATGATCTTTTCAGTTGTTCCATCTATCTGAAAAGATTTAAACACCTCTTCTGTTTTTGAGTTAATCAGTTGAGCATTTATACGTATTATAGTTCCTTCTTTGGTGATATTACCTCGTATAAAAAGACTTGCTTCCAGCTTTTGCGAGATTTTACTTGCAACAGAAGGTGTGATTGATGCATAATTTGTAAGACCCTTGACCTGTATCAGATTGTTTATTGATTCAGTTTGTCTTACTTTTAGCTCCTCAGAATTGGTAAGGGAGGTGATCAAATTAACCTGAATCCCATCCTGCCATACATTCCAAAGAGTATCATTAGTTAAATTCTGAAATGGCATTACTGCTACGGAAATTTTCTCACCTGATGACCTTAGTTTTTCAAGTGTGTCACGTTTGAATATCTTCGGATAAGCAAATACTACTATAATTATTATTGCTAAAATTGCAACTCCTGAAATCAGCTTACGCTTATTTAATTTTGCAGGTTTAACCTGTTGTTCCTTTCTTTCTTCTTTCTTGCCTTCATTTACTGGCTCTTTTGCTGATGGAGTCTTTTCTTTCGCTGTTATAGTTGGTTCTGCCTTCAATCCCGAAATAATTTCATCAATAGCATTAGCTACCTTATTGATCTGGTTTCGGTAATTGGTTTTATTTGCGTTCCTTTCCTCAGAATCCTTTGGTGTAATAGGTCTGTTTACTCCTGATTCTTTATATATAAATTCAATTGCTCTTAAATATCCTCCTAATTCACCTTCGACCACCTTCCTGTCTTCAGCGTTCAGGTCATGTATCTGAACAGGAAGCACCCGGCTTGCGATATTTCCTCCTAGTAATCTTATTTTCAATCCAAATTGATCCTTTGATGCTAGTTCAATAAAAGTCTTGAACTCATGTTCCCAGGCAAAAGATTTGGGATCACAATATGTTCGTGAAATAATTGGGATGAAGATTAAACACTTGAGCTTATCTTTAAGAGAAGCATCTACATCATGGGTTTCAAGAAGGCCATCATGTGGATTCTCATCGAAGTAAATAGAAATATCTTCTTTGAAAGTTGACTCAAGTTCTCCCTTCAGGTTATCAACAAATTCAGTTACCCAACCATCATGTTTGTTATCTTTTTGGCGATAGCTGATGAAGATGTCGTATTCGTATCCGGGGATGAGGCTTGCCATGATAATAATTCATTCTGTTAAAGTTAAGAAAGACAATGATACAAGCCAAATAAAAAACCATCCACCAAAATCTTTTCAGACCTGATGGATGGACTTAGCACTGTTGGTTTTCAGTGGTNNGAGGTGAACCATCTCAGAACAACAATAAAGAAAATGCAGCATGACTCGACTCCAAAAAAAACCACTCAACCCAAAAGAGAGATGAGTGGCGAATCCTGGCGTGCGGTTTTTGGGGACCTTTAACCTGGAATGAAGGATAAACTTGTCTGATTTTAATCTCGGGGATATCAATCAAATTCAAGATCGTTCTCAGCAATATCAGCGTGCAATCTGTGCCCTTCAAAGCAACGAGTGATAATTTATATCCAATCGAGTTTAAACTGGCTCTAATGGCTCGCTATGACGTTCTCTACGTGCCGGGAATTTAGCCGGTTTTGCAGCACATTATACCTTTATTAACTTCTTCGCTTTTGGGTTTCTTTGCCTTCAATTCTCCGAAGGTAACAAAGCAATCCCCTGGATCACGTACAGTTTTATATAGTCCAACGGAAAATCAGAAAACTCGATTACTTGACTTATTAAAGGCTTCAGATTTGAATCCTCACGGGCATTGCAGTGAGTTCTTATGAAGTCACATCCGTCAGTTAGGAGAATGGGAGACTTTCCAGGAAAAAGGTGCTTGTGATAAAATTCTGTGCCTGTGAATTGTCTGAGAGCTCTTTTTATTTCATATGTATTCATGATTTAAATATTTAATAATGAATAAGGCTGCTAGGTACATCAAATACCTAGCAGCCCGTGAATCTTGATTCTGATAATTTAAGCTAAAACAGTTTCAGCTTTCTCCTTTTCCGGAAAGTATTGAAACTTTTCCGAAATTTTTACCTTCTTTCCATTTGGAAGCTTCACTTCAAAAGGAGCACACGCAACTTTCTCAATTGAACCCGGAAGAGTTTGCCCAATGAGAGATTTTGCTAAAACATCGTCTAGCGCACATGGGATTGTTGTTTTGCGAGCCGAAACGCAGGGACGCGAGGTTGCTTTTGACTGAAGTACGATTGCATTTCCTTGAAGGACCAGGACCGTATAAGATTCGTTCGTCTTCAAGTTTGTTTTTCTTTCAAGACCTGTAATTGTGACACACATTTTACATTAGATTAGTTAAACACTGAATTAATTACTCTGCAGCACATTGGACTGCAGTTTTAGTAATAATTGGTCCTTGGTTTTTGAATATTTCGGCATTGATGAAAACTCAAAGAAGGGGTGTGTGGGGTGTGCCCTTTTCATTCCAGAAAAATAGCTTTCCCCAGAGATAGGCGGCGGGGTTAAAATTATAAGGGGTGGGCTCTTCCACGAATGGGTATAAGTATTACAAAAAAGCTACCCCCCCATAAAAAAATCTGAAAAATTGGGGCTTATTCATACACGGTCATTTTTCAGCTTCCGGAGGTAAAATTAAGCCGGCGTCAATGGAGATAAATCATTTTCATACGAGTATGTATATAGTTATATACATAATTATATATGTACAAGATTCTAAAAAAGCTGGGCTCACTTCTACTCGGCCTTTTATCCTTATATAAAAGGATGACAGAAAAAACATAAATAGATACTATTCTATTGTTTCTTCTTCCCAAGTATTTCAATCATTCGTTCTCCATGAATCTTTTTCGTGCGAAATGTCAATGCATCCTTTATGTCATAAAGCTTTGGTATTCTTTCAATATTATGGCTGCTGTATATCTCTTGAAGCATTTCATTAACCTCTCTAAATGCATATGAGCTACCAACGGAGAATTGATGTTTGATATCCATCATTACCAGCGCATGCTTATCATTATGCTTATCAACCATGCATTTTGCATAAGAGAAATCTTTCCACGCCTTTTTATAATATTTGTAAGAATCTTCGATAACCTTGATCCATTCCTCCCTTGTGGAATATACTCCCCAATCAATCTCTCCGTCACAATTGTTCTCTGTAAAATAATCAACCAGATTTGTATAAGAGACTTCGCGTGGAAGAATAATTTGCTCACCTGAAATACCTTCTCCAACCTTGCTCTTGATATCAAATCCTTTCAGGTATTGATTCCTGGTTTCAATTATAAAGTATTTGTCAGAATTAAAAGCTTGTTCATTTATTTGATACTCTCCGTCCTGAAATAAGGTATATGTTTTAAAATCCGCATCACACATAAATGATTCCTCTTGACCTATACTTTTTAAAAAATGATAATGCGGGATATTAAGCTCGATCTTTTTCCTGACGCCATCAATTATTTTTAAGAGGGCTTCTTCATTTTGACTGAAGATTGACTGATTGTAGATGTAAATATAGCTGCCATAATTTGGGTTGTTCTTATTTCTCTGCCTCGATATTGCCTGTTTCAAATCAGTAAGCATATCAATCATTTGCCAGTTTCTCCCGGTGTTACTTACAATGATTGTCATGGCATCCTCGTCCATCAAATCTATTCCACAGAATCCGGATGAAGTAATAAAAAGGAATTTTGGGAGGTTACCTCTTTCATATCTGTTTATGCCGGATATCTTAATATCATTTTTAAGGCTGTCACCACATATAATGCCACATTCATTTTTGTTCAGACCGGACTCCTTTATGATTTTAGTTATCTGGGTGACAGTATTTACAAAAACTATTACTTTACTGAATGTCTTACCTGCTACAGTAATCGCGCTGTCTGAATTAAGTGGCATAAGAAATTCATTACACAATGCTTTAAATGGATAGGTCCTCTCGCATAAGATTGGAGATGCCTTAATTGTATTGCTCCAGATTATCTTGACTTGATCCATTTCACTTAACCAGGAAGGCATATATTGCAAAGGAATTGGCGTAGCACTAATAAAACTGACGGTATCCTTATATTCATTTGCAATCTCAAATAGTGTAGCAATTGCTTCAGGTCTCTGCTTGGTGGCAGAGAGAAGCATGTTCGACTCATCTATAATTAAATGGCAACCCGGAAGCAGATGCTTTACTTTCCGGAGACTGTCATAAGTACAGATGATCTTTGTAACAGGGGAGCTGTTAACGTAATCATCAATCTCCATTGTACTCGTATCGCCCCATACTGGCAGGACAGTATTATTGCTTCGTTCATTTGGATATTGATCAGCTTTGTTAATCGCCAGGTAAATCGTTGGCACCGCAAGTACCACGTTCTTATTATTCTCCAAGGCAACTGTAGTCATGCCACATGCGCAAATACTTTTATCTATATATCCTGAAGGAATAACGCTCATTGATTCTGATGCAAACTCAGTATCATAATTAAATAAAATCTGTTTCATCTTTCGCGTAATCTTAAATCTGTTAATAATTATTTGATATAGGGGGCAGTTTTTAAGTTAAAACCCACCTTTATATATACTTTTTCAGAAATATTGCCCCCAGAACTGAAAAAAAGAGTCTTCGTAAAAGACTGTTTCACTGGCAAGCTTATTTGATTAAATATTTATAAGTTAGCTTTCAATATTTCAAAGGAATATTTAGCAGTAACTAAGGTGAACTTCAATACCTATATTATAGTAGAATGTCTTGAAGATAACAACCTTATTATGATTGTTTTATCATATATATAGATGGCCTTCCTGGATACAAAAATGGCCAATCGAAAGTTGGAGTTCAGGAGCTCCTTTCGCCTGATCTTATTATGGTGTTTTTAAAGCTCTTTATATGATAAAATTGGATATATTTAATGAACAAGGAAGGGGAATTTTATTGCGTCTGGCATATCACACAAATATATTATTACCTACCAAATAACCTACTATATTTATAAATCGTAAATTTAAACCCCATTATATAAGGGTTTACTATAAATATATGTGTTTGAGATACATATAGTCAAATTAAAGATACTTTTCAGCAAG
>PMIJ01000111.1 GCA_003157015.1 Bacteroidales bacterium | reverse complement strand
TTTTAGTTCAAAAGTTATAGAACTAATCGAAATTATTTTAAATTTGTCGGAAGTCTGGAGTCGGAAGACCGGAATCAGAAAAGAGCAGTTGATCTGGGGTATGAGCTATGCAGCACGCCGCAGTACACCCAAAGGAGGAATATTATTTATCTGTGAACTCTGTGCTTCTCTGTGTTTCTCTGTGACAGTTCTTGACATTTCATTTAACTTTTAACTTATTACAAGACCAATGCTGACCCAGGAAAAAAGAATTCGTGAAACAATTGAAGAGACAGGCAAGGTGTTTGAAAAGTTTGGTCTTACACCGATGCAGGGCCGGATTATTTCATATTTCACAGTCAGCGATCCTCCTGAAAAAACATTTGATGAGCTGGTTAAATACTTTAAAGCGAGCAAGAGCTCTGTCAGCAATTCTCTGAACTACCTTCTGCAGAATAAAATAATTGATTATAAGACATTTGCTTCTGACCGTAAGCGATACTTTTTTATTACAGATTCATTTTTCAGGATTTATTTTAAAAGGGTGCTCGAGAATGTTACGGAATTGAAAGAATATGCCTACAGGACAGTATCGATGCGAACACCCGAATATCCCATGGCAAGTGAAAAGATACTGAAGTGGATTGAAAATGCAAACAGATTTCAGGAATCACTTGAGAATACAATGGAAGCTATTCAGAATGAATAAGCGGATAGCTTATTTTAGAATCACCTAATCTTTTCCCGATATTTCCCTTGATTTCATCCCAAGATAACCTCCGTGATGCCTCTTAGCGTAATCTTTCGCGCTGAATCCGATTTTGCTCATCAAAAGTACGACCAGTGCATCACCTATGACTGTCATTATTGTGGTTGATGTAGTGGGAGTAAGGCCAAGTGTGCAAACTTCTTCGGGCGCACCGGTCAGAATAAAGCAATCTGCCTTTAGTGCAAGCGGACTATCTGCATTGCCTGTTATAACAATGACAGGTATCTGAGGATAAAGATTGTTTTTAAGATCAATAAGCTCAATGATCTCCCTCGTTTTGCCTGAATTGGAAATTGCAAGAAGAACATCATTTTCCTGGAGAATTCCGAGATCCCCATGCTGTGCTTCACTCGGATGAAGGAAAATTGATGGAGTGCCTGTTGAACTGAAGGTAGTGGCAATATTATGAGCTATCTGTCCGGCTTTTCCCATTCCGCTTGTAACCAGCTTCCCATTTTTCTCATGAACCTGCCGGTGAATTATTCCGATTGCAGTTTCAAAACTTTTTGTAACAGGAATGTTTTCAATGGCATTTGCCTCTCTCCTGAAAATTTCCTTAACTTTTTCTAACATAAATATCTTAAAATAAAATTATGCCAAAGTTATCAAAAAAGCATGTCACTTTCTTTTTCTTGATAAAAAGAAAGTGACCAAAGAAAAATCAAGGCTTAAGATAATTTTGGGGCGATTGCTTTAAGGCTTGCGCACGCAATACAACTCGTGCCCCCTCGTTTCACACTGGGGCACTCAAACAGTATTGCTTACTAAATGCCCTCGTATCAAGCCTTAAAACAACCGCTTTATCCCAAAATTATCTAAGGCCTTTCGAAACCCAATTGTAGACCTGGAATCACGTACAAGGGAAAATTCTAAACCAAATCGCCGTCAGGCGATCAATGCCTTCAGATATTTTTTGGAAAAAGATTTGCATTTTGGAGGTTGCGAAGCGAAGGATTTTAGTAAGCATTACTGTTTGAGGAGGACGAAGGACGACGAGTTGTAATGCGTGGGCAACCGAGAAAATGGGAATCCCAAAAAAGATCTGAGGCCGCCCTTTTTTGGTTCGTTTTTTGGGCGAACAAAAAATGAACAAATAAACATTTGTGGCGAGCAAGAAATGAACACAGCAATTTATTCGCTAAATCTGATACTCGTTTATTGTTATTTAATTTTATTTTTGTGTGAAACACTATCAAAGAAAAAAATGTTCAATCATGCTGCAGCAATAGGAGCCGATATCGGCCGGAATTCGATTAAGATTGCCGTTGTTAAAATTCATGGAGAAGTTCTTGCAACAAAATCGTATCCTCTGACTTCGGAACAAACGAAGGAATATATTATTTCAAAGCTACTCGATGCGATAAAGGATATAAGGCAATCAGTCGCAATTGAAGGTGTGAATCCAATCTGTGTCGGTATTGCCGCCAAAGGATTTATTGACCATATGTCAGGGATAGTTATAGGTCCCGATCAGGGAATCAAAGACTGGACCAAAGTGCCACTTGCAAAAATAGTCAACCAGGAGACTGGCCTTCCGGCATATGTTGGCAATGATGCCAATATGATGACAATAGCAGAGCATAGATTCGGGGCAGCGAAGGGTTATTGCAATGTAATATTTGTTGCTCTTCGTACTGGTATCGGGGGAGGAATAATCATAAACGGCAAGCTTTACCGGGGTATGAATAATGCTGGAGGAGAGGTAGGGCAGATGATTATTAATTTCGACAATGCCATCAGCGATAAGGGGATTAGAGGGTCATACGAGCAGTTCGCTTCTGCGTCTGCAATAGTGAAAAGGTACCAGGAAGAAATCCATGCAAACAATATTCAGCATGAGAATCCTCTTACCTGCAGGGAAATATTTGAGCTGAGTTACACTGACTCGCCGGTTGCCATAAAAGTAGTAAAAGAAAATGCTGAACTTGTAGGCATCGGACTGGCGAATCTTATAACGATTTTTGCTCCTGAAATAATTGTTTTGGGTGGCGGGATGTCTGAAGCGAAGGATAGTTATCTGGAAATGATAAGGGAAAGTGCTTTTGCCAATTCTCTTGAAAACTGCAGATCGGAAGTTAAAATTGAACGTGCTCATCTGGGATCAAATGCCTCCTTGCTTGGCAGCGCATATTTCGGCATGACAAGACTGGCAGGGAAGAGTATATGATTTATATGCTCATAGAAAATCTCACTTATAATTAAAATATTAGTTAGCTTACCCAGGTTGTATTCAGACGAGGAAAACGGAGCTTAAGAGTTATGGCATTAATATGAAATAATTACTTTTTCAACCCTTAAGATGATGTTCTTTGATAATACAATTAGATAAACACCAGGACGGAGATATGCAATTTCAAATACGCACAAATTGCTTTTGACAATCTGGCTATTAATTAAATGCCCTAGCAAATTATACAAACTTAACTTACATGATGAATAACTTTCGTCTAACGTAACGTTTAATTTATCTTTGCTAACAACAATAACCATAGAATCAATACTGTGAAGAGTTATATCAATGGTGCCGTTTACTGCTGTGCCATCTGTTGCAGTTGCTCTTGCTGTAACGATCCCATTGGTAATAGCTCTTACCAATCCTGAAGCGCTGATGGAAGCCTG
>PMIJ01000011.1:1921-3333 GCA_003157015.1 Bacteroidales bacterium | reverse complement strand
AAGAAGTTATACAAAAAGATATGGCTGACTTAATAGGAAAGGATAAATCGACCATATTGAGGTTAATTAACTCATTGGAAACAAAAGAATTAGTCAGGAGAGTTGCTAACACAAAAGATAGGCGCAAGAATTATTTGATGGTCACAAAAAAAGGAGAAGAATTAATCAAACAATACGAGAATATCTTTTCTGCTATGTTTGAAGAACTGCAACAAGGTCTTAATGAATCCGAATTGAATACTTTTTATAAAGTAGCAGCTCATATTAAAAGCAGGGCTGAAACTTTATAATTTTTTTAAATATATTGTTGTTATATACAACAATATATTCTTTAACAGGCAATACTACTTGTATATTTCTTATTTATTAAATTAAAGACACAAAAATGAAAATAAATCAAAACGTATATTTATTTGAAAATATTAAAGGAGCAAATTCATTTCTTTATATATCTGATAAAAACGAGATTNNCAAATAAAATCCTTAGTCAAATTTCTGAATTGGATATATCCTTTGAAAAAATTAAATATATAATCCTTACTCATTCGGATATTGACCATACGGGAAGTGTTGCCGATTTAAAGAATGCAACCGGAGCACTTGTTGCCATTCATGAAAAAGAAGTTCCTTATCTTTTGTGTGAAAAGAAGAAAAAATTAAAAGGAATGATTGGAGGATTGATTGGTTTAATTTTCGGGATACTGTTCAAATTTATGAAGACTCAAAATATAGTCCCCGATATTACATTAAAAGAAGGTGATTTTATTGGTGGGTTAAAAGTAATTTATAGTCCGGGACACACAGAAGGCAGTATCTCTTTATATAATGAAGATTCTGTTTTATTTTCGGGTGATGCAATTATAACCGATAAACATTCAAATATTAAAGGGTTTAATAATATAGCTACTTCCGATACATTTGAAGCTGCAAAAACAATAAATAAAATTAAACATTTAAAATTTGAAGTTTTACTTCCGGGACATGGCAGCCCGGTTTTAAAAAATGCATCAGACAAACTTAAAGAATATAACAAAATATGAGTTTCGATTTTACTACATCCTTTTTATTTTTACCATTATTCGGTTTTGTAATAGGTCTTTTGGTATCCATGTTTGGTGGAGGCGGCGGCGGTCTTTACGTCCCTTTGCTTACCCTTTTATTTAATGTGCCTATTCAGGTTGCTGTTGCAACTTCACTGGCATCCATTATACCAACAACAATATTTGGGGCTTATGCTCATCATAAACAGGGTAATGTAAATGTGCCAATAGGTTTGATTTTCGGTATAACAGGAATATTAGGCACATTGATTGGGGTTTATTTTTCAACATTAATACCATCATTCATCCTTAGTAAACTTTTTGGAATACTTGCAATACTCTTAGTTATTCCGGTACTTTTCAGAAAGAAGA
>PMIJ01000011.1:0-1902 GCA_003157015.1 Bacteroidales bacterium | reverse complement strand
ATCGGAACTTCTGTTTTTGTTCTTTTTTTTAATGCAATTTCAGGTTTGTTTGGACACCTTGCAGTAGGTCATGTCAATTTTATATTAATCATTCTATTAGGAGGCAGTGCAGCAATTGGAGCTCTGGTAGGTCCAAAATTATTGAAGAAGATAAAAACGGATGTTTTAGATAAAGTGTTTAAAATATTTGTTATCAGTCTGACAATCCTAATGGGATTAATGATGATAATAAAATAAAATTTGAATTAATAGTAACGGGGAAAGTAAAATTCTAACCCAACTGCACAATGTCAAGCACATGCTGCAAACCACACAAGCCGACCAAAGCCAAAGTTTGCAGCAAGAGCTTGCCATTTTCCACGCACTACTGACAGAGTCAAAAACAAAAAAATAAAAAATCCCTTCGCTTCTGTAAAAATTTAAACGCTTACACACTTTACAACACTGACAAAACTCTTTGGCAGTTTAAAGCGAAACTGGAAATAGTAGTATCTTTGTGACATGAAAGACAAGAACCGCCAGTTACTAACTCGGACGGTTTAATTAATTAGCTTCGCTGAGCTCGTCAACCGCTTCGCGGTTTCCTCGGTTGCCTTTTGCAACCCGGACTACTTCTCGATCAGTCCCTAAAGTCTATGCGAGTAAATTCATTTCAACTTATCAAATTTTGTTGCACCCGTCCCGATAGCTATCGGGATGTTCCTACTACCGAGACAAAGTCAATAGGGCTGCGGGCCGACGCTCGAGGTGTCATGGTTTTTGCTGGCGCCATCTTGACTCTTTCATCGTGACCCAAAACTCACAATCCTTACCCGGACTTGGTACCGTCTGGACAGTTTCATCGTGACCAATAAGTGCTCGTCCACTTATCGGGACTGGCAAAAACCACGCCACCGTGACGCGGACGGCAACTCAATTAAACCGCCGGGCCATTATGGTTAATGTGAACATTCCCTGCACGTTAGGCAATCTTAAAAACACTAACCATAACTGAAAAAGCAATATCATTTAACCGAGATAATTACTATCCATTTATCAGGATTAATTACTTTGACATATTTCGTATAACAAGACAATCCCTGCTAATCGATTGAGACGGACAAAGATCTCATAAAATAAATGGTACAGTATTTGTTAACTTTGTTTATCCTAAACACTTAAGATTATGAAAAAATTGCTTTTTTTAGTTGTTTTGGCCTTTTTCTTGATTTCTTGTAAAAAAGAAAATAATAATCCGTCAAACCTTGTAGATGTCAAATACATAAATCCCGGGGAATTATTTAACTGTATCACTTGCTTTTCACCTTCAAATTTAAATAATAATGGATTTGTCATAAAAAATGAGAATTCCTACAAAGAATTTGCAGATTTATTAAGAATTTATCCATATAACCCAAACATAAATTGCGATACAGCAACATTGAAACCAATTGATTTTAGTAAGTATTCTTTGATTGGTATATTTACTTCATTCGGAGCGTGTGATTCAATTAATAAATCCATTTTGATTAATTCGAATCGAACAAAAATCACATATAATATTATTATCAAAAAATATTCTGGAACTTGTGTTTCAATATTAGGTGTTAGCTTAAATTTTGCTTTAATATCCAAGATTCCTGACGATTGCACTGTTGATTTCAATACAAAGACAGAATGACCGATTAAAAAACTAACCATAACTCGGACGGTTTAATTAATTAGCTTCGCTGAGCTCGTCAACCGCTCCGCGGTTTCCTCGGTTGCCTTCGGCAGCCCGGACTACTTCGTAATCGGCCCCAAAAATCTATGAGAGGAAAATCTAATTCACTTATAAAATATTTTAGTACCTGGACAGATCCTGCTGCCAAGACAAAGTTAACAGGGTTGCAAGCCGATGCTCGAGTTGTCATGGTTTTTGCA
>PMIJ01000203.1 GCA_003157015.1 Bacteroidales bacterium | reverse complement strand
TATCAAGGTGATACTTACACGTAAAAAGAAACTACCCAAAAACCACAATGCAGGTATTTTTGAGGTAACTAACTTTCTTACTGTAAACCAAAGACCTCCGAAGAATATAGTTCCCAGTAATAATCCTACAATAAATGCCAAAATCATGTATACAATATCATTCATCTTTTTCGTCTTTTTGGTTCATCTCTTTATGTTCTTTCGTTATCCAATGCCATGCAATCAGACAGCCTGCGAATAAGCCTAATATCAAACAGGTCAAAGTCCAGGAAAATGATTCGGGATGCTTTTTATCCAGCCATATTCCCAATGCTGCTCCGAGTAAAGTGGGAACTGTAACTGTCCAACCTATAATTCCGAACATTCCCAATCCAAACCAAACGCTTCTCTTGCTTTCACCTAGAGCTTTCAGTTTGCGATTTGCTTTTTCTCCAACCTCACTAGCAAAATAATCTGTGCCTTTTTTTTCTGTTGGTTTCATTATTATTCTTTGCGAAATTTTATCATATTGTAAATGAATCCGCTTTCCATTTTTGCTGTCACAGAACGAACGTTTTTTTCGTTTTCATCCAAATCCTTAAACTCCTTTTCCACGGATTCATGAAGCTTATCAAGATCTGATCCCCCAATCGCGTTGCGAACAGATACCAGTACCTGTGTACCAGCTTTTACCATGATGCCTTTATCTACAGCTAAATAATGAACGTTTTTCGAGTCCGTTTCATAAGTAAAAATACCAGGGACCAATGCTGCTACACAATCGAGTCTCTGTGGTAACAAGCCAAAGAAACCTTCACTTGTCTCTGCAACAATACTTTTGACATTTTTGATATCGGCGAATATTCTGAATGGCAGAAGAATCTTTAAGTCCATTGCTGTATTTTCCATCTCTATTTGTTTTTCTTTTCTTTACCTGATTTCTTCTTATTTGCAGAACCGGGCTTCTTTTTGTCAGCCTTTTTATTTTCTTTTATTGGAGATCCGGATTTATTTTTATCGGAATCTTTGTTTTCTTTTGCTGCAGAATCTGATTTATTTTTATCAGTATTTTTATTTGCTTTATTTTTGGCTTCATCTATTGATCCTATCATATAAAAGTCGCTTTCCGGAAAATCCTTAAACTCATCCGAAAGAATGCGTTCACAACCGCTAAGAGCATTATCTAGATTTACTTCCTTTCCTTTCATTCCACTGAATTGTTCGGTGGTGAAAAAAGGCTGTGTAAGAAATCGTTCCAAACGTCTTGCCCGGTTTACCACATTACGGTCATCAATAGATAATTGTTCCAGACCAAGCATAGCAATAATATCCTTGAGTTCTTCATATTGTGCGAGTGTATGCCTTATTTCCTGAGCAAGGGCATAATGTCTTTCGCCAATTATTGAAGGTGTGGCCATTTTAGAATTGGATTGCAACAAATCAATAGCAGGATAAAGACCCTCACTTGCTTTTTTCCTTGAGAGAACAATGGATGCAGAAAGATGAGAAAATGTATGAACTGCAGCAGGATCAGTTAAATCGTCAGCAGGCACATAAACAGCCTGAATAGATGTTATTGCTCCTGTATCGGTATTGGCAATCCGCTCCTCCAGTTGCGACAATTCCGTTCCCATTGTTGGCNNCAAACGTGAAGGCATTTGTCCCATTAAACCTGATACCTCCATTCCCGCCTGGATAAAGCGGAAAATATTATCAATAAGCAATAAAACATCGCGGTGTTCATCATCACGAAAATATTCAGCCATTGTTAAAGCTGCATGACCAACGCGAAAGCGCGCACCTGGCGGTTCATTCATTTGGCCGAACATCATCACCATATTCTTCAATACCCCCGCTTCTTTCATATCATGATAAAGTTCATGTCCTTCACGGCAACGTTCCCCGATGCCGCAAAACATGCTGACACCTTTGTTATGTCCAACCATATTGTGGATCATCTCTGTAAGCAAAACTGTCTTGCCTACACCTGCCCCTCCAAATAAACCGGCTTTTCCTCCACGTTCCAATGGGATAAGAACATCAATGGCTTTAATACCAGTAACAAAAACCTCTGATTTTGTCGATCGTTTTGCTAAAGCAGGAGGTGATTGATGTATATTACGCCACTCGACGCCAGACAATGGATTCTGATGATCAATGGTATTGCCGAATACATCGAACATGCGACCCATGATCTTTTTTCCGACCGGCACTTTAAGTTCTTTCCCATCTGTTACTACGGCCATACCTCTCGATAATCCCTGAGTAGGAGTTAATGCAATACCCCGTACACTATGAACATCCAGCTGGGTAAGTACTTCAATGACGATCTGATTATCTTTTCCAGAGTGAAGCGATGTATAAATAGATGGTAGTTTATTTTCAAACCATACATCCACCACACTTCCCCTTACAGAAATTACTTTTCCGTTATTTAAAGAATTATCTATATTTTTTGAAAGTGTTTCCATTTAAAGAGGTACATATTCTTGTTTCTTTTTTATGAAGAAGCAGAATGTTCCTTTATTCAGTAATCCACTTTTTTGCTTCTCCCATCTCGGCATTTTTAAATATGCGAAGTTCGCATGACAGCATATGACCAAAGAACTTTGCAAAAGTATTTATCATCTCATGATCGGAGACCAGAGCGATCCTGTCCCAAGCAGATAAGTGTTTCATCCCCATCTTTGCATCATCCAGCATAGCGCTAAGATCAAATCCGGTAAAGTTGACTCCAAGCTGATAAAGCATCCTGAGTTTTTTATTTGCTTTAAACTTTTCAGCTATGGCTGGAATTAAGACAGTTTCATAGTCCTTTCCTGTTATTTTTCCTTCTCCGGAAACTCCCAGAACATTGTCTGGTAAATCATTGATAATTGTTAACATGATTTTAATTTGTATATATTTTTTCAAGGTAAATGTCGCTACCTTCTACTGGATAAATGTTATATAACTACCAGAAAAAATTACATTATTCACACCTGATAATTATAATGAATAGACGCTCTTGAAAACTAATCAAGTTAAATATCACACGATTTTTCAATAGCTGTCACTTAAGTAATTCTCCTAAACATAACTAACCTTTGTCATGTTCGTACTTCCGTGAAGTTTAAGGGGAGTGCTGCCAATATGAATCACCATGTCTCCTTCTTTCAATAGTTTTTTAGCTTTTAGTATTTCTATTGATTCCTGAATTGCCTTGTCTAAATCATCGTAGGTACTTAAATAGAAAGGTTGGATTCCCCAAACCATAGATATCTTATTCAAAAGCTTTTTATTACTGGTAAAAGCATAGATCTTAGATTTGGGTCTGTGGCTCGATATTCTTATGGCAGTGTAACCGGAATGTGTAAATACGATTATAGCTTTTGCTTTAACTTGCCGTGACAATAATGTAGCAGTTGAGCATATGGAGTCAGCAAGAAATGTGGAAGTTTCTTCCTTTGGTGTATATTGTTTATTAAAAAGATTCCCATGTTTTTCCGTATAAGCAATAATGCTTTGCATACTGGTTATTGTTTCCACAGGATATTTACCAACTGAAGTTTCCCCGCTTAGCATCAGAGCATCAGCTCCGTCCAGAACAGCATTAGCCACATCATTTGCTTCTGCCCTGGTAGGTCTGAAATTTGTAATCATGCTTTCCATCATCTGTGTGGCAATGATCACTGGTTTTGACCGCAAATTACACTTCCCGACAATTAATTTTTGTATCAACGGGACTTCGTCAAATGGAATTTCTACTCCAAGGTCACCACGGGCCACCATTACTCCATCAGCTAATTCAATAATCTTATCTATTTCCTTAAGAGCTTGAGGCTTTTCAATTTTTGCTATTACACCGGCATGACCTTTTTTTTTCTTTATAAGGTTCTTTAACTCGAGTATATCAGAAGCTTTTCGCACAAAAGACAAGCCCAGCCAATCGACATCATGATCCAGCGCAAAAAAAGCATTTGAAATGTCTGTTTCAGAAAGGCACGGAAGAGAAACTTCTGTATCAGGCAGGTTTACACCTTTGTTTGAAGTAAGCGGGCCGCCATAAATAACCTTTGCTTTGACAGTATCATTATTATTTGTTTCTGTCACTTCCAGCTTTATTTTCCCATCGTCTATGAGGATCGTTTCACCCGGATTAACATCTTTTGGAAATTCCTGATAGCTCATATAGAGATGATCTTTGGTGCCTGAACATTTTTCAGTAACAAAAGAAATGATATCACCTTCTTCCAGGTTGAGAAGGTCGTTTTCAATTTCGCCCACTCTGAGTTTTGGCCCCTGCAAGTCAGCAAGTATAGAAACATTAGTTCCCAATTCCAGGTTTAATTCTTTAATAATATTTATCAGTTTCAGATGTTCTTCCTTTGTTGAATGAGAAAAATTCAATCTGAATACATCGACTCCTTCATTTATCATTTTTTGGATAATATCTTTGCTGTCAGATGCAGGACCCAATGTAGCGATCACTTTAGTTTGTGAATTTATCTTGCGCATATTTTTTTTAGTGTTCTTATGGCTTAAATTGAAAATGCGAACGTTCTACCAGGAATGAATTGTTCAGAGTAGCTGTTTACCAAAGGTCCCGTTGAGGTTCAGTTCAAATATTATTTCTTCGCTATCAATGATTCCTCAAGCGTCCAATTATTGTATCAAGAGTAGTCTTTAGTTTCTCAACGGCTCCTTCTACTGCCTGCTCATGTGTGTTTGCATTGTTTGTTACAGCAATTGGTTTCAATCCTTCAAGACGGGCTTCAATCAAACATCGCTTATCGTTTTGCCCCTCTTTGGGACCATTATTATCTGAAAGATGAACTTCCACCCTTGTTATCTGATGACTAAACCTACTTAATTCCTCTGATATTAAGGCGATTAATGGTACTCTTAGTTTTTCGCCGCCTGTAATATTACTGTCTGTATTAAATTGAATTATCATAATAGATACTTTTTAATTTGAAAACAATGTTTTATTTAAGATGGATATATTTAACAGGAATCAATGAATTATGTTGTTCTAGTAATTCACTCTATTTTAATCCTTATTATCAAATTCAGATTCAACTTTTTTTGGATCCGGATAATCTCCCGGCATTTTTTTGAATAAATCTTTTTTGTCTTTATGGTTTTTTTTAATCAGAAAGATTATCAATGCTATAAAAGCCAAAACAAATAAGATCAGTATAAACAAATGCTTTTCCATACCTTCTTTTTTATGCAAACGGGCTGTTCCGGATTTACATTCCAGCTTGAATTCTTTTCATACAATATTTCCCAATGTAAAAATCATAATCTATTACCTGATAAGTGTTACAAAACTTTTGAATAAATTTATATTATTCTCATATTTTTCACCGGTTTTTGTCTTAGCAGTCTGTTTATTTTAAATACCTCTATCCTTCGACCATTGATTGTCAGCCCTTGGAAATTCTCAGCACCTTTGCTGAGCACGGCGGAAGCTGAAGCTGGAGGTATGGAATTTTAAAGATTTGTGATTCTCCACTTAACAAATCAGTACATGGGAAAGGCCCGTTTGTTCCCAGAAAAGGTGAAAGATTGACCTCGATATTCTGCGGAATATGTATGTCAAAATTGCATACCACGAGAAATCCGGACTCTTCGGGCCCTGCTTCTTTACGAAATGCTGCGATAATGGCAGGATGCCCATCATCAACGAACTGGCAGTTTTCCCCGCGGCGAAAAGCAGGATAATCTGTTAGAATTGCATTCACCTGGTTTATGAACTGTGCGAACCTGGGCACGGCAGGATAAGTCATTTTCTTCTCCCTGCCGATAAATCTGATCCGTTCTTTCTCTCCAAATTCAACTCCCTGAATGATTCCGGTTGCCCCGGTACCCAGCAGCGCTGCAGCAACGTAACGGGGGACAGTTGAATCGGCGCTGCCGAACTCCTGAGCCGGTGCTCCGGAATCGTGTGATGTTATCGGCATGAAGTACCTGATATGCCTGGAAACACGATGTATGTAATTCAGATATTCACGAAGCTGAGGTACAAATTTGTAATTCCATGGTGTTGCCAGATTCAGATTTAACCCCCACTTTGGGCCTGTATGCAGTAGTGTAGTTTCGTCGGTGAAATATTCAGCAATGATTCCCACATTCGGATACTCCGAATGCAAAGCCGATGTAAGTGACTGGACGAAATCAGGATTGCTGCTATGTAAATTATCGAAACGTACAAACCCTCCTGTGTCATTGGCAAATTTTGCCCAGAACAATGCATATTCAGTCATATATGCCCATATTTCCGAACGAATTTCTTCCGACGGATGTTCATAGTCGATAAGGATGAGGTCATTCCAGTTGCGCCAGCCCTGGCTGGACCAATACCGTGCACGCTTGAACCCGTCCTGCTGATCAGGATCCGACATGATCCAATCCGGGGCTCGTTGTGCCATTGTGCTGTGCACTCCCACATGATTGAGAACCAGGTCAAAACAGAGTCTGATGTTTAATGTCTTTGCTTCTTCAATATACTCCTCCAATTGCGAAAGACCGTCTCGCTTTGATCCTTCCGCAAGATAGCTTTGATCAATATCAAACAGGTCCCTGGCTGCATAAGGACTTTCTGAAGTGTCTAAAGTTGTTATGGGAAGAAGGTGAACGGCATTGAAACCCATCTCCCGTATGCGTTTAAGATCGTTTTTCCAATCAGTCAGTGAACCAGATACAGTGGGGATCATTGTATAGAGACATAGTCCATCTACCTGTGGTGGGTCGATCAATATCCAGGCATCAGGGACGGAATCCCTGAGCCACGATGTGCCATTATCCAGAGAGAATTCTGCCCGGAAGGAATGGAGTCCGGCCCATTTGGGTGTAACCCGACACACCAGCGTATGTGCATCATCACGCACGAAAGGGATTGTGCTCCATATATTACCATCATTCGAGTTCAATGTAGTGA
Organism: Bacteroidales bacterium; assembly: GCA_003157015.1. GTDB lineage: Bacteria > Bacteroidota > Bacteroidia > Bacteroidales > VadinHA17 > LD21. The sequence goes on along the minus strand of PMIJ01000203.1, from coordinate 2,843 downwards.
CAAGGTTAGCACGAATATTGCCAGGTAACGGATCTTCCGCAGTAATTGTCAGTGTTAAAATATCTCCCTGGCAAGCTCGTGAGAAACTCTGCCGTCCGACAGGATACGACCGACAGAGATGATCGGAAATGGGACGTATTCTCGGACATTCGGGTAAAACAGGAATTTTGCGATGTCTGATCGGCATAAAAAATGGTTTTAATTTAATGAAATAAGAGCTTTAGACCTTTGCATCCGTCTTGTCCGCAATTCCTTCGTTTGGTAAAATATCCGGCAAATCAAGACGTGCAACGCCAATTCTATCGTCGGCCATACCGTAATAAACATCGAATCGGTCCGGCAAACCAAGATCGTCACGGCGGTCAATACCGGTAGGGAATACTACATTTGAAATAGTGCCCTGACGTTCTTGTTTTAGTTCCGGTTTCAATACCGGTTCCTCTGAACGATAGTATATCAATTGAGGATGATCCTTTGATAACACCATCACACCGGCCGAATAGCATAAATGCTTTCCCTCTTTGCCCTGATCAGGCATCTCACTTACTCCGTGATAAAGGATAAGCCAGCCATGCCTGGTAAGGACCGGCGGAGTTCCTCCGCCAATTTTTAGCCTTTCCCATGGGGACACAGGTGTAGCAAGCCGGTGATGTGAATTAAATAAACCGATATGGCCAGGTTCAATATCATGTAAAGGCATTGGGCAATAAGAAATCCAGATGCTTTCATGGTCGAGGTCCACTTCCCTCGTTTTGGCCTGGAGGGCAGTTTCTTCTGGTCTGGTACCCTGAAAAAGGGGCCGGTGAATAATAGCCAGCTGCATTTTCCCTGCATGATTAGGAATAGCAACCGGGAAGAGGCTCGCATCCTTATTATCCACATGAACGAAATCTATGCCATTGTATGGTTCGAAGGTAACTAATCCAAGGCGTTTCCAGTGAAACAAATCAGCCGATACAGCTATGGCGATCCGTGGCCCTTTGGGAGAAAGGGCTGTGTAAGTCATCATATAGCATTTCAGCGGCTCTACATAAGTGACACGAGGATCTTCGCAACCACCGCTGCCGTCAGATCGCAACTCATAATCTGCCTCAGGCTCAAGAGCAATGCCCATCCGCTCGACTCCGGACGGATCACCATCTTTATTAAAAAGAACCTTTGCTATGCCTATGCGTGAATAATTGCCCTTTGCGACTAACCGCGGAAACAGGTAAAGCTTACCATCCGGGCCACGGGCAGCAGCCGGATTCAGGACACCTTCCACTTCCATAGGGTTGCCGGGTTCCGGCGCCATCATCTGCCCGAGACGTTTAAGTTTAATTCCACTCATCACTTCTCCTCCTTGTTAAGGTTAATACTATTATCATTTTCCAGACAAGCTATAATCGCTTCAATCACCCGTTTTGTCTCAGTTGGATTTTTGACCCTGATAGATATAACACCTGCTTCTTCTGCAGGATAATCGTTGCCCCCTGGGAACAAGGCGTCACCTACAAAAATCATTTCAGGAATTGAAATGCCAAGAGTGTCTCTGAGCTTTTTAATTCCGTAAGCTTTGTCGATACCTGGCTTAGTGATATCAATGGATGTTTCACCACCTAACCTGACAGAAAATCCGGGGATTTGTTTATCAAGAAATGCTTTCATCTTCTTTCGCTTGGCAAAATCAGGATCCCATTTTTCTTTTTCTTTATTTGGAGCTTGCTGTCCTAAGGCAGAAAATGTTATCTGGCTCCCACGGTCTTCAATTTCCTCTCCCCATAGTTTTTTAATCTTGAAGCCAGCTAATTCGATGGATTTATTTAATGAACTGATAATTTTCTTTTTTTCATCCGCGGTAAAATCTTCTGAATAGATTTTTTTCCAATCCTTGTCATACTGGTAAAACTTTGTACCGCAGGTAGGAAGGATTGACAGGTTCACAAGGCTTTTATCATGGGGAAGTCCGGAAAGCACTTGTTTTTCAAACTGTAACCAGTCGCCTCCCGAAATCACGGCAACTTTTACGATGCTGAGCAGATCATGAATCAGTGCAGACATTTCAGCATCAAGAGATGATTTGCTCTCGGCAAGAGTACCGTCAAGATCAAAAACAATTAATTTCTTTACCATAAAAAAATATCTATTAATCTATTCCAGGAAGTGCAATTTCAAGTAATGTAACTGCTTTTCGCGGTTTTAAGGTACACACGCCTACACCTGCGGGTAAAAGGAATACATCTCCTTTTCCAATAATATAAATTGCGCCGTCATATTCTATCTGCCCATCGCCATCTGTGCATACCAGAACTCGTGGTGCACCTATTCCGCCAACAGTAAACGGCGATTTTCCCTCGAGCCGCCACAAATGAAAATGTTCACAATAAAAAAACTGCTCACGTTTCACAGGTGCTATCTCTTGCAATTGCGGCACTATTGGTTGTATAGCACCTTGTTTAAAATCAATACATGCAAGCGCCCGATCTACCTGGAGTGACCTTGGCTTACCTGTCTTTTTATCAATATGGTTCCAGTCGTACAATCGAAATGTCACGTCGCTGTTCTGTTGAACCTCAAACACCACTACATCTCCGCCAAGGGAGTGAACCGTTCCTGCCGGTATAAAAACACCGTCGCCCGGTTTTGGTGTGAAGTATGATAAATGATCAGCAATTGTCCCGTTTGTGAGAGACTGTTTTAAATTGTCAGCTGTGGTCCCTGGTTTAAGTCCCGCATAAATTCGACTATCCGCTCCTGCCTCAAGCACGACCCATGCTTCTGTCTTGCCATGTTCACCAACCGGCAGATAATCCTTTTTAAGATCAGAAGGATGGACCTGCACCGATAGCATTTCATGCACATCG
>PMIJ01000119.1 GCA_003157015.1 Bacteroidales bacterium | reverse complement strand
TCCAAAAGATTCTGACCAGCTGAAACTGCATCATTTGATTTTAAATGTGACAGATGATTACAAATTAATGGAATAAGTAATTTTTGTAATGGTCTGTTGTGTCTGCGTGATAATCATCTATTGGAATAATTAATCAGAACACCATGTGCCTGCTTTCATGATAGCATCATTATACAGACAGATGGTGCCCCAGATTAATCACAACATGCTATTAATCTATAATATTTTAATTTCTGAATTTATAACTGAAATATGTCCCATTGGGTTGCATCCCATCAATTGATGAAAGGAATTCGCCATCAGAGGTTGCTTCTCTTATTTCAGAAGCATTATTTACCTTTTTCCCATTTATTGTAGAAATTATGGTTCCATTTGTAATTCCAATATCCTTTAATTTTCCTTCACCAACACTGGTGACTTTCGTTCCGGAATCAATTTCATATTTTTCCTTCTCCTGTGAAGTGAGGGGTATTAGTTTGGAACCAAAAACTGCTTCACCTGTATTTTCCAGAACAACTGCAGTGGTACCATCGACATTTTTGAGTTCAACCGAGGCTGTATTCTCCCTGGCATTCCTGAAATAGGTTATATTTATCTGATCTCCCGGATGGTGCTGTGCTAATGTTTCCTCAAGCTGTGCAGGGGATCCAATATTTTTATCATTGATTTTTATAATTACATCTTTTGCCTTAAGTCCGGCAATTGCAGCAGCACCGTCCGGAACAACGGATGCAATGTATGCTCCGCTTACATTTTCGAGTTTTACTGACTGGGCAAGATCTGAAGTGACTTCCCGGATAGATATTCCCAAAAAGGCCCTTTGTACCCTTCCATATTTCTGCAGATCAGCTACGGTTTTTTTAACTATATTTATAGGAATGGCGAATGAATTGCCTGAGTAAGTTCCGGTTGGTGAAATTATTGCAGAGGTGATTCCTACAAGCTCTCCTTTGGTATTAACCAGTGCTCCTCCGCTGTTTCCCATATTAAGGGCAGCATCTGTCTGAATAAAAGATTCAAGTTTATAACTGCCATCCATGCTAAGACTCCTGCCTTTTGCACTTACTATCCCTGCTGTAACTGTTGAAGTAAGGTTAAAAGGATTTCCTACAGCCAGTACCCATTCTCCGAGCTTCAGGTTATCTGAATCGCCAAATTTTATTGCAGGCAGGTTTTCTGCATTAATTTTGATTAATGCAAGATCTGTATCTGGATCTCTTCCGACGATTGCAGCAGTATACGATTTATTATTATTAAGAGTCACCTGAATAGAATCTGCTCCGTCAACTACATGGTTGTTGGTTACTATATATCCGTCAGGAGAAATGATTACGCCCGATCCGAAACCGGTAACTTTTCTTGGTTCTTGTTTCATATTGTTTTCACCAAAAAACTGAGAGAACGGATTGTCAGATCCATCTTCATTAGCGATAGTTGATCTTACCCTGACGTGTACAACTGACTGAACGCATTGTCCGGCAGCATATGTGAGGTCAACAGGTCCATCAGGAGCCTGCATCGAAGTTAAAACAACTGGGCCAGTCCTTTCAATCGGACTATTAATCTGGTTTGTTAGCGTTTGCCTTGAGCTGACATTTATTTGTGAGTACACAAATAAGGTACTTGCAACGCTAAAGATTGCTACCAAAAATGCAGTTAAATTTTTTTTTGTTTTCATGTTAATTTATTTTAATTACTTTTCATTTTATTTACTTCTTTTAATTCTGTAAAGATAAGCCAATTGAATGCCGAATATCCTTCATTAACAATAATTTAACCATTGATTAAGAAACTCTTAACAATAAAATTTTTCTAAGATATTTTATTATTTCAGCAAGTTCCCTGTATCAGAAAGGTGATTAGTCTTGCTTAATCAATCTGTGGTTGAAAGAAGAGCTTGTAAACCAGATCTAAAATTAGATAGATTTGAAATATGGATTTCTCAGGATACTGAAGAGTCTTTGCAGATTTTGTCAAATCGTAACTTCGAGAGCAATTAGAACTCCCGGAATCAAAACTATCCAATAATTAATTCTCCCGTCAGCTTATCGATTTTTGAAGGAATTTCCCAATAAAAAAGTTGATTTATTACGGCATTTTGCTCTTTATAAGTTATGCCATAATTCAAGACGGTTCCATTAAAGTAATTAGCAACAAAATTGTCCCTGCCACTGTCGGCAATATGTATAACACTTTCCAACTCAGATACTTTTATGAATTTCCAAACGATAATATCCTTATCTGTAACTTTTAAAGCTCTATGATGTCTTAATGTTCTTTTCATAAAATAAATATATTTCCCCTTATCAAAACCCTTTGTTTTGTGCAAATATAGATACAGGTTATTATTTTCAATTATTGTGCGTCCTTTATAAAATGGAGATTTTATATCTACTGCTATAAAGTAACTGGTTGTATCAAAGTCATTCAAAACTTGATTATAAAAGGGTGAATTCATATTTGTACACGCAGTAAACTGATTATTCAATATTATAAAGAGCACAAAAATCAGCACTGGAATTCCGTAATGCTTTCTGCTTATCGATCTCATGCAATAAATTCTGCTTTTAAGGCCAGGTTCAGTATTGATAGCAATATTTGTCTTCATATAATTAAAATGTTATAATCATAAATTCATCTGTACAATTTTAAAAATCTGCTCAACTCATAATTTTTTATTAAAACAATCTAATCTTCAATTTTCCTATTTTAGGGTCAGATTTTTTCAATGCGTTTTTCCTGTTTAAATACTAATTTTAAGTATAATTAAATTGTATCTCACAATGGAAATTAGCCAGAAGGAAAAACCCTCCTATATTGATTTGTTCCTGACATTCTTCTGGATGGGACTTACAGCCTTTGGGGGGTTAGCAATGTTTGCACATGTCAGGAAACATGTCGTAGATAAAAAGAAATGGATGGATGCAATTACTTTTGACTCAGGCCTTGCGCTTTGTCAGGTTATTCCCGGAGCTATTATAATGCAGCTGGTGGCATATATAGGATTGAAATTAAAAGGTATCCGAGGGGCATTAGTATGTTTTATTGGATTTGGGCTTCCCGCTTTTCTTATCATGTTTATTTTATCGGTCTTATACAAACATTCCAGAAACCTATCGGGAGTTGAATTAGTACTATCCAGCTTAAGAGTTATTATGATTGCTATTGTTGCAAACGCAGCTTACATCTTTGGAAAAAAGAATTTCCGGACCGTGAATGACTGGATTATTTCAGCTGTTGCTGCAGGTTTGTTCCTGACCAGATTACATCCTGCTTTGGTATTATTATTTGCCGGACTTTTAGGTTTTCTCTTTTCAAGTAAAGAATTGAGTATATCAGAAAAATCAGTGAAATCCAAAACCTTCTGGTTCTTTCTGCTGGCATTGTCGTTAACAGGAATAAGTATATTGTTTCTTTTCATCCTTTCCAAAGGATATTTTACATTGGCAACATTAATGTTAAGGATCGATCTCTTCTCATTTGGCGGAGGACTTGCTTCAATGCCAATTATGTACCACGAGTTGGTTGATTTATACGGATGGTTTGATGCACATACATTTATGGATGGCGCAATACTTGGTCAGGTAACGCCGGGTTCTATTATCATTGCCGCAACCTTCTTTGGCTACATGCATTTTGGTATTTTAGGAAGTCTGCTAGCCACAATATATGTTTTTACCCCATCATTCCTCATCCTTATGGGTATAATTCCTTTTTTTGATAAACTACGAACATACCCTCAATTCAATAAAGTAATAAATGGACTTCTATGTTCTTTTGTAGGCTTACTGGTGATAGTTACTTATCGCTTTACAATTGGTATTCACTGGAATCTTGTAAATATATTGCTCGTCCTCGCAGCTTTTATATTATTGGTACGCAAAGTCGATGTCATTTGGATTGTTTTAGGTGGGGTATTGGTATCTATATTGATTCACTGGCTGTAATGAAAACCGATATGCAGTTACGGGAAGTCAATTGTACCTTAGAAATTAAAAGCCCTTGTAAGGTGTTAAATTTACAAGGGTCATTAGTTTAATTCAGCGAACCCGGACTTACTCAGCCAAATTCAGCATGTATCTCAACTCATTTTTCTTTCTTCCTGGTACTTAAACCAAGTGGCAGGTAAAGGGGGCAAAAACTTATAAGACTTGTTACAACAAAGATTGCTGACAAGGCCAGAAGTATTATTGCCAGGACACCCGAAATTACGTGAGTAAAATACAATACAACCACTACGACAGCAACCAGTATCCTGATTGTTTTGTCAATTGTTCCCATGTTTTTTTTCATTTGCTTACTTTTCATTTTAATTATTTTTTTGATATACCATTTAAATATTTTGCGTTAAGACGTTATACAATTGATTTTTGCTAACCACTCCAGACTGCCTCCAAATCTGCTTGCCATTTTTAAAAATAATGAGTGTAGGGACACTTTGAATATTGTACCGGCTGGCTATCTCACTATTCTGATCTACATCAATTTTTATAACCCTGATCCTGTCCCCAAGCTCATTTGCAACCTCTTTTAAAATTGGAGATTGTATTTTACATGGACTACACCACAGTGCATGAAAATCAACAATAACCGGACGAATATCATGAATTAGTGAGTCGAATTTCCCTTTCATGTCTTTTACTTAACCTTATTGATTTGTTGCAGGAGGAATTCTTTATTTTTTATTCCGACAAAACGGTTTACTTCAATACCATTTCTTAATAAAATCAGTGTAGGGATATTTCTTACCTGGAATTTTTGTGCGAGTGATTGGTATTGTTCAATATTTACCTTTCCCACATGTGAATTGCCGGTCAATTCATCAGCAACCGCATTCAAAACAGGAGCCATCATTCGGCATGGAGCACACCAGCTTGCCCAGAAATCCACAAGGATCAACTTATTTTTTGTCTGATGGCTGAAATTTTTATCAGTTAATGTCAGAATGTTATCGTTATCAGCAACAACTGGAATATTTTTCATTCTGGCACGGGCCATCAGATATAATCCACCAAAAACTGTAATCAGAATACCTGTAATTATAATTGTAGTATGCATGTTATATTGTTATTAATTGTTTTTGTTTTACTTTCAATTCGTTAAGATAACCTGAAGCTGCCAGTGCTGCTACTGTTCCATCGCCCACGGCAGTAGTAACCTGTCGGTATCGTTTTGCAGTACTGTCTCCGGCAGCATATACTCCTTCAATATCTGTGGACATATCATTCTTTACAACAATCTCACCCCATTTGTTCAAATCAACCTTGTTCTTTAAAAATTCAGTGTTGGGCAGGTATCCTATAAAAATAAAAGTACCATCGGTTTTGAAATTATTCGTTTCGCCCGATCTTAGGTTTTTAATATCAACACTTTCAAGATTCTCATTGCCATGAAAAGCTGTAATTGTTGATTCCATTATAAAATGGATCTTGGGATTGTTCCTTGCTTCTTCAATGGCATTTTCAAACGCCTGAAAATGATCAAACTGGTGAACTATAGTTACCTTGCTCGCATATTTGGTTAGTGAGACAGCTTCTTCGAGAGCCGAATTTCCACCACCTACTACCACAATTTCTTTGTCAGTAAAGAAATCTCCATCACAGGTGGCACAATAGGAGATACCTTTGCCTTTAAAATTGTCTTCTCCTGCTACGTTAAGAGTACGGGACCTTCCCCCGGGGGAAAGTATCACCGCATCGGAAGTCATTACACTTCCGTCGGAAAGGGTCACTGTTTTTATTTCTCCCGGGAGGTTTATATTTTTTACAGAGACATTTCCTTTAATATCGCATCCGAAGCTTTTAGCTTGTTTCTTCATTATGTTGGCGAGCTGATAACCACTGATACTTTCGACTCCCGGATAGTTTGCTATTTCGTGAGTCAGAACCAATTGGCCGCCAGCGGTACCTTCATTTACAATTAGTGTTTTCATCTTTGCACGCGACAGGTAAATTCCTGCCGTAAGACCGGCTGGCCCTGCACCTATAATAATTGCATCGTAATGGTTATTTGTGTCCATGTAATTAGGCTGTTACCGTTACAGAAAATTCTTTGTTCAAAATTGATCTTACCTGGTCTTTAGTCTGGATACTGGAAGTAGCTTTAGCCACTTTGCCATTTTTATAATAGATTGTAAATGGTATTCCCATGAATCCACGAACTTCAGGTAAGATCCGGATGACATCAGATATAGGATTGTCAAATTCCATGTCAAAAAACTTTACATGTGTATATTCCGTTTCAAGTTCCTCGGCTATTCCATAAACAGGGATACACATCGGACCCATTCGTCCACAAATTACCATTACATTTTCATTTTCACTTATTGCCTTATTATGATCAGCAATTGATTCGAGATGTTTTAAATTAGTGTACAACATGACTTTTTATATTTAAGTTTACGCTACAAAAGTACGGAGCATTGTCTCATAAATTGGCAAATTACGGAAGCAGTACAATAAGTTAACAGTTGATTCAGGACAAGTTTTTTATTGATTTAAGTTAACTTTGTACCTTTTAATGGATTAATAAGACATGAAAACCATACTCGAAACTGACAGCGATTTTATTTGTGATATACAGGCACCATGCTTTCAGATGCTTTTACCGGAAGAGGCAGAAGTTGTGAGGGCAAGCAAAACTCAGGTGCTTTTTCGTAAAGAAGATAATCTCACCAAACAGGGTGCATTTGCCTCGTATGTTTTGTTTATAATAGATGGTTTTGCGAAACAATACCTCGAAGGTGACGGTATAAAGAACTTCAACTTGCGGATTATCAAACCTGGTGAATTTGTCGGACTTTCAGCCGTGCTTGCAGAAAATACTTTCAATTATTCCTCTGTCGCCTTGACTGATTGCCATGTATTCCTGATTGAAAAGGAAGCTATTGCTAAAGTGGTTAAACAAAACGGAATGTTCGCATTCAATATTATTAAAAGATACTGTGAGCAAAATACTAACCTTCTTAACACTGTTCGCAACCTTATGTATAAACAGATGAATGGCCGTATGGCAGATACCTTATTGTACCTTGATAGTTTAAAAAACGAAAAAGCAGAAATATTTCAGCTGCTTTCGCGGAAGGATCTCGCAGATTTCGCAGGAATTTCGACGGAAAGTACCGTGAAACTCCTTAAAATGTTTGAAAAGGATGGTTTGATTGCCCTGAATGAAAAGGATTTAAAAATAGTAAAATATGACTCACTGCGTGAATTAAGTAAGAGGGGATAGAGAATCATAATATTACTTCGAGTTCAGATGAATAACAGATATCTAAGATGACCTGAATTAGAGATCAACTTCCATATGAGGAACACGTATTATTTCAAATTAGACTGCATATGGTACAACATTTCGATTTATACTTACCCTGAAAAAATAAGAACATACAAAATACTCTAATATTGCAGTAATCAGATTTTAAAATTGTGTTGGATTTTCTCTGAACATTTTAATTTTGCTTGTGTTAGACTTTTAAAATTATCGTAATTATCAGGGTAATTCTAAAATTCTATATAAATTGGAACTTTAGTGAAGTTATAGAATTGAAGGCTATTAAACTTTGCATTGATAAGGAATGAAGATTGATTTCAAAAACAATCATTATGAGACTGACTCGAAAATAGTGATTATGATATGGGCAACCAGACTTTATTCAGGTCGGATAAGGGGTGTCGGAAAAGATGTCGACTATATTACAAAACATTTACATCACCATATCTGAAATGAAATTTATTAACTTTAGAATAAATCTGAATAAAATTATTGAAATAATCCGGAGAATCAGTGACCCAATAGTAGCATATGGTCAAAAGTACATTAAGCTATTATTGAGTTATTTCCAGACTTCCGAAACGATTTTCCTACTTTTTTTTGCGACCCTTATAGGTGTCGGCGCAGGATTCGGTGCCATCCTTTTCAGGTGGATGATAGCATTCTTTCAAAAGCTGTTCTTTACTCAGGGGCAGCACGCATTCTCATTTCTTGGATCTTACTATGTTATTATTATCCCGGCTATAGGTGGTCTNNTTGTTTCTTCTATTTGTATTGGTTCAGGTGGTTCTGTTGGTCGGGAAGGTCCTATAGTACAGATTAGTTCGGCTTTGGGTTCGACAATCGGGCAAATATTCCGTTTATCGGAGGATAAAAAAAGAATACTTATTGCCTGTGGCGCTGCAGGTGGTATCGCTGCTACATTTAATGCTCCTCTTGCCGGAATATTCTTTGGGCTGGAAGTAATTCTGCGGGAATATGGAACCCGCTATTTTTCTTCTGTAGTACTTTCCGCTGTTACGGCCACTGTGATATCAAGAACCTTCCTGGGATCCAGTCCGGCATTTATTACTCCTCCATATGAATTGCTAAGCAGCTATGACAT
>PMIJ01000140.1 GCA_003157015.1 Bacteroidales bacterium | reverse complement strand
TATTACAATCCCAAATTTAACTCCAGTTAAAATTGAAGATCTGGCCATTTTGGGAAAAGTTTGGGGATTTTTGAAGTATTATCATCCGGCTGTAGCCAAAGGTGATTATAATTGGGATTATGAACTATTTAGAATTCTGCCTAAAGTTCTACAATGCAAAAGCGATAAAGAGAGAAATGAAATATTATCAAAATGGATCCTCAGTCTTGGTGAAGTAACAATTGAAACTCAAAGCAAGATTGAAGATTCAGCTATAAAATTCACTCCCGATTATTCCTGGATTAATAATTCATTGTTGGGGGAAGAGTTGACAAAACAGTTATTAGCTTTACGAGATGCAAAACGTGGTGGTGAAAATTATTATTTAGGATTTGTACAAGGTGTTGGTAACCCCGAGTTTAATAATGAGAGTCCATATAATAATATTTTACCAAAGCCTGATGCTGGATATCGTTTACTATCCTTGTATAGATATTGGAATGTCATTCAATATTTATACCCATACAAAAATCTCTTCAAAGAGAATTGGAACGATGTACTTAATGAGTTCATACCAAAATTTATAAATACAACAGGTGAATTAGATTACAAATTAACTGTTTTAGCTCTCATAGCCCGCATTCATGATACACATGCAAATATTTGGGGAAATGATGAAACCTTACAGGCTTATAAAGGTGCAAATTATGCCCCGATAAATGTTAAGTTTGTTGAAAACCAGGCAATAGTAACAGATTTTATTAAGACAAAATCTGGCAATGTGCCGGGACTTCAAATAGGTGATATTATTGTAAGTGTAAATAATAAAAGCCTTGATAAAATAATTCAGGAGAAATTGCCAATTACTCCTGCTTCCAATTATTCCACCCAATTACGCGATATTGCCAGGGACATTTTACGGACAAATGATTCTGTTTTAAATATTACATATAAGCGTGGCAATTCAATCACTCCTTTAACATTAAAATGTTATTCACCGAAAAACATTAACATATATGAGAATTATTATAAAAAGGATACTTGCTTTAAGTTTATAACCCCTGAGATTGGATATGTTTATCCGGGTACTATTAAAAATAAATATTTGCCGAAAATTATAAGTGAAGTCCAAAAAGCTAAGGGACTCATCATTGATTTACGCTGCTATCCTTCAGAGTTTATTGTTTTTAGTCTGGGTGAGTATTTAATGCCGGATTCAATCAGCTTTGTAAAGTTTTCAAATACTAGTCTAAATACTCCGGGATTGTTTACTTATAATAAAGCCTTAACAGTTGGCAAAAGCAATAAAGAATACTTCAAAGGGAAAGTCATCATATTAGTAAACGAAATAACGCAGAGCCAGGCAGAATATACAACAATGGCATTAAGAGTTGCTCCAAATGCCACAGTAGTAGGATCAACAACGGCAGGAGCTGACGGTAACGTTTCACAGTTTTCTTTACCAGGTGGAATAAACACTATGATTAGTGGAATTGGTGTCTATTACCCTGATGGAAAAGAGACACAACGAATTGGAATGATTCCTGATATCGTGATCAAACCAACTATAAAGGGGATTAAACAAGACAGGGACGAATTAATTGAAAAGGCGATAGAATTAATAAACAAAAAATAAATTGTCATACAACCCGGTCAGTTGGGGACAAGTTTGTCAATTTTCTTTGCAAACACGATTTTGACAATCTCATCATGACTTACAATTCTCGTTCATCTATCGGGACCACGCCGTCTGGACAGTTTCATCGTGACACCAAACGCTCATCCACCAATCGGGACTTTGCAAAAACGCAGACCAACCCTGACACGGACGACAATTAAACCGCCGGACCGTTAGGTGTAAGATTTCGGTGCAATACCATGATAGCCAACGCACAAGCAAGAGTTTGGCAGCCCATCCCTGCAAACATTCTCCAGCTGCCAAACACATGCTTTTTGCCTTCCCTGGACTTTAATGATAATGACTTTTTGTATAAATATTTAGCACTTTAGTTGCACAACTAATATATTCGTTATAAATTTAATATCGATTGATAATATAGAATACTTAATAATTTAAATATGAAACGTATATTAATTCAATCATTTTTAGGTGTGTTTCTTTTATTAAATTTATCATGCCACCAGAATCGTCTTAAAACCAATGAAAAAGAATTGGTAAGTGAAATTATTCTTCAGGAAAATGAAAAATTGGCAGATGAAAAAGCTGCATTTGAAAAGAAAATATCAGAAACGGACAATAAATCATCCGGTGGATTAAGGTTCAAAGAGAATCGCTCAATCGATCCTCAAAGACCACCAATTCGTATTGACATACCCGGGACTAAGGAAAATGAACGAAACTTCAAACTTTCTGATATCGCTTCTTCAGTAAGGTATATTAAACTTCAGAATCCACCCGACACAACATTGATTTATGATAATTTTTTTTATCGCGACGATCTTATGTCAACAATAAGGTCTGATGGAGAAGAAATTATTTTTCAGGGATTATTCGGACTGACACGATTCAATATGCAAGGTGAATATCTTGAAACAATCTGGAAAAATCAAACAGGAATTAAGATTTTTGGAAGTAGTTGGGTATCATATGCTGGAAAGGACTTCTATGGGATCCCCCCCTCTTTTCCTGTTAATATAAGTAATGGTAATATCTATTTTACATTCTTCGACGGACCTTCTGGGAATGGGCAAGTTATGAAATACAAAACGGGTACTAATAAAATGCTGTCTGCACAATCTCAGACTGAAATATCAGGACTTGGAATCATCCCTGGCGACACATTGTTTAATACTCACCGAAATCTCTTTGAAGGTTATAGCGGTATCTATGGACTCGGAAATGGCACCTGGGCTGGCATTAACCAGAAATGGAATGCTGGCAAAACGGGCTCCCTTCTGGTAACTTATAGTGAGAAAGGGGATACGCTTTGTCAATTTACAGATTATGACCGAATTAAGAACTTTAATTATTCAAATGGTGGCAGAAATGCAGTTCAATTATCAAGCTATTTTTATAATAATTTGTTAACAATAAAACAGGAATATAATGACACTGTATTTCGAGTGATTCCCCCAAACAGACTTTTACCTATATATATAATTGATTTTGGAAAATATAAATTTAATTACATTGATGGCTTCAATCCAAATTTCGATTTGTCTGAAAAGCTTATGCTTAATTCTCTGGTTGAGACAAATGATTTCCTATTTATCAGATACACACAAAACATTGATGGGCCTACTAACCGTAAGAAAAACACAGTGAAGTTTTTCTATGCCTTATTCGACAAAAAGGTTGGTAAGATATATTATAATCCTGGATATACATTCTTGCCAGAGGGTATAGTAAATGACATAGATGGAGGCATGCCATTCTGGCCTGAATTTATTACTCAACAAGGAGAAATGATGAAACTTGTCTCAGGGAAAATCTTGAAGGATTATATAAGCTCGCCTTCATTCAAAAAAAGTGATATTTCAGATGAAAAACGACAAAAACAGATATCAATGGTTGCAGGTTTGAGAAATACCAATATGGTTATAATCATCGTAAAATGAACCCACAAGTCAAAATAATTCTTCGGAATTTATTAAGGAAACCTGTTTATACAATCATCACTTTCACAGGTTTTACGATCGCAATCGCTGCCAGTTTACTTATTTATCTTTGGGTTTATAATGAGTCAAACTATGACAAATTTCATCCTGATTATCCACGCATTTATCGTGTTCTTACCTTGTCAAAACAAGGAGATAAAATTGTAAAATCTCCCATGGGCTCCGTACAGGTACCAAAGACCATGAAAATGGATTATCCACAAATTGAATATGCTACTTACATTAGTTACGATTCTGAAGATTCTCCTTTGCATTTGGAATCAAAAAGTGAAAAGGTTGAAGCAAGAAGATGCTGGACAAATGATGATTTTTTCAAAATATTTGCAGGATTTAAATTTTTAGAGGGTTCAGCCCAACGTGCTTTTGAGAAACCCGAGAACATTGTTTTGTCGGAAAAAACAGCCAGGAAAATATTTGGGAATCAATCTGCTTTGGGGAAAACTCTAATAACTGATAAGTTTTCAAAGGAGGTTTATACTGTTAGTGGAGTTATCCGCATCCCTGAACAAAGCCACATCGACTTCGGATATATCCTCAATGATAAGAATATTAGGAATTCATCCTTTTCAAATAATTGGGCACTTTCCAGTTGGGTAAGAGTATATATTAAACTTCAAAAAGACGCCAAGATTGATGACCAGTTTTTAAGCTCAATATCAAATCAGATCAACAAGTATTCGAAATATATTGACAAGCTTATGTTTCAACCTCTGGCTGATATTCATCTTTATTCTGATTATAGTAACAATTGGTTAGATAAGAACCCTGGCGATTATAAATATGTTTGGATTTTTTCTGGTCTTGCTTTTTTGGTAGTCCTTATGGCTTCACTTAACTTCTCAGCATTGTCAGTTGCTCGTGCCTCGGAGCGTTCAGTTGAAATTGGTATCAGAAAGGTAAATGGAGGAAGTAAGATCAGTATTTTCCGGCAGTTTTTAACTGAATCCGTTTTTCAGACCTTTGCAGCAACTATAACTGCTCTATTCATTGTTATCCTTATTTTACCATTGTTCAATAATCTTTCGTCGAAACATCTCACATTGAACTTTTCCCCTGAACTTATTTTAAACCTCTTCCTTTTGACTTTGATGGTAGGTATTATGGCAGGCATTTATCCTTCATTATACCTTTCATCGCTTAATCCTGTTGGAATTTTTAGAGGTGGATCGATAAATGGTTCGAAGAGTAATTTTATAAGATTATTGGTGACTGTCCAATTTGCAATAGCTATCTTTTTCATCACTACAACTATACTGTTTATCAAACAGTTAAGTTACATCCATAATATAGACCTTGGAATTGATGACAAAAATGTAGTAGTAATTCCAACAGGGCTGTGGTATGACAATAAAGAGTTTAAACAAGAATTACTTAGGAATCCAAGCATTTTAAGCGTTTCAGCAAGCACTTATGCACCAATTGGAGTAGGTTTCAAAGGACCTCTTTCTGTAAGCCACGAAGGACGTATGGACACACTTCAGGTCAATTATTACTTTGTAGATGAAGACTTTGCCAAAACCTATAAATTGGAGGTAATAAAAGGTCAATTTATACAAATGAGTTCCAGCGCTTATTGGGAGGCATTGGAAAAAGAAAAGAAAAGCAGCACAGATGGAGCTGAACATTCTATTTTTGTTCCTATTGTAATAAATGAAACTGCAGAAAAAATGTTGGGATTTAATGATCCGATAGGACAAAGAATTGGAATTGATGTAATCGTGGGAGTTATAAGAGATTTCCACTTCAGATCGTTACATTATCCAATTGAACCTCTGATAATGTCAAATAATCCAGAAGAAATAGAAACAATGAATGTAAGAATAGCTCAAGGAAATACTTCAAAAACACTTAATTATATCCGTGACATTTATAAAAAAAACAGAGACAATAGAGAGTTTTCTTATACATTCTTCGATGATCTTCTCAATGACGTTTATCAACCTGAGACCCAATTAAAAAATATTACAATTGCTTTTGCAATATTGGCAATAGTAATTTCAATGATGGGTATTCTGGGAATGGCAATCTTTTCAATAGATCGCCGAACAAAAGAAATTGGGATACGGAGAGTAGCCGGGGCAAAAAGTTCAGAAATACTAGTATTGCTTAATAAAGAATTTATAATATGGGTTTTATTAGGGTTTGTAATAGCCTCTCCAATAGCATTATATGTAATGCGTGAATGGTTGCAGAATTTTGTATATAAAACAGAATTAAGCTGGTGGATTTTCTTGTTAGCTGGAATGATGGCTTTAGTTATTGCTCTGGTAACAGTAAGTTGGCAAAGTTGGAAAGCAGCAACAAGAAATCCTCTTGAAGCATTGAGATATGAGTGATTTTCATTCTCATTTTCATCCAGGACTAAAATGACCTTCTTTTAATATTGATAGCTAAGAAGAGCTTTACTGATAAATGGAATTGTGCTTCTTTTGATGCCCCGGTAGAATATAACTCCACCGGGGTTTATATTAAAAATTGTGCAATCTGGGAGATGCAATCTTATTTTTTGTTTAACTTTCATATCGATTGTGAAGAGTCAGACATAAGCCTTTAAACATTGAGGATACAGCGGATTGTTGGAGTAAAGCTTCTGTGACTGACGGGGCAGCGCTGTAAGAAAGCGAAAGTAAAGAGGAACCAAAAGAGTATTGCGAAAGCTGTTATAAGGCTGTGTATAAAACACTATTAAGTTAGCGTTCATGCCAGTTCCATCTAACAGGACAAATTACTTATAACAAAACAAATACTAAATAATTAAAAGTGCACTAATGAGAAAATACATCCTTTTATTATTTTTTATTTTTAGTGTATCTTACATCTGTAGTGGGCAGATTTTCAGCAAGACCCAAGACCTGTTTCCTGTAACAACAAATAAACCTGGTTCAGGTAACCTAAATATTATTCAAGATCCTGGACTTGATACTCTAATAAACCGTTATATTTTAAGTAATGACAACCAAACGGAACCTAATGGTTTTAGAATACTTATCTATAGAAATTCAGCATTGAGTGCCAGAAATGAATCGGGAACTATTTATGCAGAGTTTATGACACTTTTCCCAGATATTCCTTGCTATAGAGTATTTCAGGGGCCAAACTACTTTCTTGTTTTAGCTGGTAACTTCAGGTCGAAAGCTGATGGTATGAAATTACTTTTGTTGATCAATAAGAAATACCCCAATGCGTTTTTTGTTCCTTATCTTCTCAATTTTGATGATTTGAATAAGACTGATGCTAAAAAATAATAAATTTGGACAAGAGTTATTAAATCTTGCACAAATGCCAACTCGGCCGGTCCTTTAGTGAATTGCCATCGTCAGCCTGGACAACTTCATCGTGACACCAAACGCTCGTCCACTTATCGGAACTGGCAAAAACAAATGCCAAACCTGCTAACTGATAAATAATAAGTTAGATTTATTATTGGCATAATATTTGTTTAATTTAGATTAACCTTCCTAATCTTCATCCTTATGAAAAGCCTTATCAAGTTCGTATTTTTTATAGCCCTAATGAGTTCATTGGTCATACTGATCTCATGCCTAAAAAAAGATTCAAATGTTCTACCAAATCCTGCGAATCCAGTAAAAATAACAATTGAGGGTTATCAGCAAGAGGTAATAGATTCTGCAAACAGGTTCGCATTTGATCTGTTTAAACCTATTCTTGCCGCAGCTTCTGAGACCGAGAACATAATGATTTCTCCATTCAGCATATCAAGTGCCCTTTCAATGACACTTAATGGTGCCTCAAACGAGACTTTTGATGCCATGAAAAAGTCACTTGCTCTGAAAGATAAAACTCTGGAACAAATAAACGAGACATACCTTAAACTGATGACGGAGATGGTAACTGTTGATAAAAGTGTTGTTTTGGATGTAGCCAATTCCGTATGGGTAGATAAACAACTAAATGTTAAACAAGCTTTTATCACAGATCTTAAGAAATGGTATAATAGCGAGGCTCGGAATATAGATGTTACAGATCCAAATGCTGTGGGTATTGTCAATGATTGGATTGCATCTAAAACTCAGGATAAGATCACAGATATGTTAGATAAGTTTGATTCCGGTGCTGCCATGCTTCTGATCAATGCTATATATTTCAATGGCAAATGGAGTTATGAATTTGACAAATCAGAAACTAAAGATGAGCCATTTTATGTTACGTCATCAGGTTCCATAACAGTTCCAATGATGCATATTATTCATAATCTTAAAGTAATAAGAAGCAATTCCTTTTCAATTGTTGAGATTCCTTACGGACAGGGGAACTATAGTATGGTAGTGGTTTTACCTGACGAAAACCTATCTGCTTCGGATTTGGCTAATGTGCTCACCCCCTCGATGTGGCAGGACTGGATGGGATCGCTGGCTGATAGTACCCGTGAGGTAATGCTGAGTATGCCTCGTTTCAAATTTAATTATAAGAGACTTCTGAATCAAGATCTGATAAACCTTGGAATGGGCATTGCATTTTCAAATCAGGCCGATTTCAGCAACATTAGTGACCAGCCTTTGATGATATCCAAGGTACTTCATCAATCGTTTATCGATACAAACGAAGAAGGAACTGAAGCTGCTGCTGCCACAGTAGTGGAAATGCTCGCTGGTGCTGCAGAACCATTTGCTGTAAATGCGAACCACCCATTTTTATATTTTATACGGGAGACTTCAACAGGTACAATAATATTTATGGGGAAAGTAAGTAATCCGACTAATAATTAAGATCCAAAATCATTTAAAGATTAGAGAAAAATTCTTGCTGGCTGACAATTTTAAAATACTTGTGCTAACACATACAGTGCTATGAAAAGCACATCACCATGCAGAAAGACAAGTCCTGGAGAAATCCGGGACTTTGTGTTTATAACTCTTCCTTTCCGGTCCTTCAGCCATTTTTGTGCTTTACCCCAAAAATCTTTTTTAATGGCTTTAAACCCATCCAAATTGAGCCGTTTTCACAATCTAACATCTAGCCTTAACTGTAGGACAATAAAAAACCCCATTACAACTAAATGCAATCAGGCAAATTTATTATGTGAGAAGTTTTTATTTATTTAAATTGTTTGTTTCTATATGGTGTGTTATTAAAGCAATAATTTCATCATGACTTTTAAATTTATTATAAAAATTTTCATGACATACAGGACAATTATCATCAACAATCATACATTTACATTTTGGACAATAGTGAGTTAAATTGTCAACCACCATTTTACCTGTATAATTTAAAACATAGTCCCAACGATAAAGGACATCTCCAAATTGATGTTCTTTATAGTCCAAAAATGAAGATTCTTTGGCTACCTCCTTTTCCTTCTTTTTGATAGACATTAACCATAGAATCAGAACGATTAATCCAACAACAAGAAACGGTAAAAGAATCAAAAACCAAAGTGAAACTTGGACTTTAATATGAAAGGAATCTGCTATTAGATTAGCTATCCATTTTATAACACTCCAAATTGAACTCAGAATTTTTGTTAGTCCGAAGTACTCAAGTATAATTACTCCTAAAATACTTGATCCTGTCCCGATAAACCAAGGATTACTGAGTAATTTGTGCTTCTTTGTTGTCATATTTTATGAAGATACCTCTGGATTTCAAATGTCTCAAATATTCTGATATAAAGCAAATAAAAACCCCCGCACTCGTTTCCGGTCAGGGCAATTTTGTATATTAGCAATAACTTAATCAGGGTAATATGAAGAGAGCTTTATTGCTTTTATTCTCTTTTTTAATAATTTATCCACTCCGAGGACAAAAATTGGATGAATTCTTTGTTCAAAGCACAGCATATATAAGTTATCTCATAAAAAAAGATAATAAAATGTGGAGCAGTTCTGGGACAGGATTTTTAGTTTTCATTGAAAAAAATACTATCACGCATACTGGGAGAATGTATTTAGTTACTAATAAACATGTATTACCCAAATCAAGTGAATCAAAGACCATAACTGTTAAAGTACCTTTTGAAACTGAAAAGGATACTACTTTCATAGAATTCAATGTTGATATATATAATAAAGACAGCACCCTTAATAGTTTTGTTAAATTTCACAAAAATAAAAATACAGATGTGGCGGCGATTGATATAACTGCAATTGTCTTATATAAAAATCTAAGAATAAGTAGCATCCCTTCTCAGTTATTGCTTAGAAAATCTGATTATAAAAAACATAAAATTGGATTGGGAGATGAAGTATTTATCATTGGATATCCCAGCAGCATTTACGATAAGCGATCAGTTATGCCTATTGTCAGGCAGGGAATCATTTCAAGCAATCCATATAAAGAATTCTATTTCAATAACGCTTTCATGGATAAAGACTCTACATTACCTAATCCTTTAGATGGGTTTCTTGTCGACGGAAGTATATTTCCCGGTTCTAGTGGAAGCTTAGTGTTGTTGAAGGCAGCTACTGAAATTGATTTAGAATTTACAGTTTCAAGAGAATCACCTTTTGTTCTGGGAATAATATCGAAAAATTTTAATAATAATAAAGATCAAAGCATAGGTCTTGGTCTAGTATTTTCTTCAGAATGTATTTGGG
This sequence comes from Bacteroidales bacterium, assembly GCA_003157015.1. Classification (GTDB taxonomy): domain Bacteria; phylum Bacteroidota; class Bacteroidia; order Bacteroidales; family VadinHA17; genus LD21. The sequence continues at coordinate 15,958 of PMIJ01000140.1, read as the reverse complement.
AAGTACTCAACGAATTTAAGTAGGATAATTATAATGATCAAAAAAGAAGCGGCATTTCCTCATTTAGTTCTCGTGCTTTGTTCGTTGTTAATTGTGAAGTCAAGTGAAAGAAGGAATTACAAAACTTATTTTTTATCAATCTCAGTACGTAAAATATTTGATCTGCTATAAATGACTGCTTTGTTTTGAGGTTTATTAAATGTAAAGATGTAATCCTTTGAACTTCCTAAATACAATATACTATCCGATGTTTCAATTATTACTCCTTTATTAAAATAAATGGTTTCTTTAAAGGTTGCTGATTTTAAATTTTTTGTTATGTATCCAGCATTTATATATGAAGCTAACTTCATTGAAAAAATAAGCACAACGAATGTTATCAAGAATATTTTGAACTTGGTCATATTTAATGACATAAAATTTGGAAAATAATTAAGTAAAGCATAAAAAGTAATTGAAAAAATTAGAGGTACAGACCCTATTAAAGTGATAATATTTTCTTTATTCCCTGTTACTTTGAAGAGAATAATAAGTATAGTGAAATAGATTAAACTTAAAGAAGAAATTACTAATATTAATATTTCATGGCCCTTAGAGGAAAATGAAGGAGAAGTTGGATTTTTATCTGATTGAGAAGATATAAGCCATTTATTTGTATAATGAAAGGTAAACTGTATAAAAAAGAATATGCCTGAACATATAATTAGGTATGGCCAACTAGAAAAAATTTCATTTACATAATCTTCAGTTGAAAAGTAAGGTTTTATTGGAATTCCAAAGAATGAATAATAACACAAATCACATATATATCCATCCACGATTAATATCAAATAAAAGAATACGGTATATTTAATAAATGACTCAAGAATTGAAGTTTTTGTTTTTTCTGTTTCCATTATAATTAGTTCAGATTAAAAAAAACGGCATCCCCTGATTGAAAAAAGCCTCGCTGCTTCTTCGTGCTTATCGCTGCAAATAGAAGAGGATACCGCTGATATCAAATGCTGGATATTATTTTTTCATAAACTCATCAAAATCTTCTTTTCTTACAAAATATTTATCTGCTATTTTCTTCCCCTTAAGTTGGTCATTAGTGATTAACTTGATAACTTCTTCCTCAGATATCTTTAATCCTTCAGCGATTGCACTTGTTGTTAAAAGACCAAGATCATTAGTCGATTGACTCATAAGTGTGGTTTTATTTGTAGTTTTTTTAACATCACCTGCAGCTTTCTCTCTCATATCAATCTCATAAGGAGATAATTTTCTGCCATTAACAACTGTATCAACATATTCTGTCTTCAACTTATCAAGTTCGTATGGGGATAAATCTTTCCCAGAGTATTTTATTTCACCTTCCTCATTAATTTCTACATAAACTGTTATTGATCCCTTCATTAATATTAAATATAATAACCCCGGTATCACAAAAAGTAAAAATAAAATCACTACCACTATAATTTCCGGTTTTTTTTCCATTATAAATTGACAGGTCAAATCAGTCCGATTTGCTATTTGCCAACCTTTTTTTTGTTGTTTGATAATTTCATTATCAAGAATTGCTTTGCGCTCATCAAATGTTTTCATATAGGGTTGTTATTAACTTAAATACAGACTTGATCATAACGAAAGTTAAACAACTTATTATTCAATGCAAAAGGATTATTGGAAAATAAGAAGCGGCATCTCCAAAATGAATAAAACCTAATGTCAATGTCTGAATAGCAATATTAGCAAATGGTATAGGAAATACCGCAACAGTAAATTTCAGAAGAAAAAATATGATATCAAAATATAAGTATTGAAACTATAACCATTGAAACGGGATAAGCCTTGGAGCCACTTTCACTATAGAAGCTCAGGGTCAGGGTTTTGTCAAATGTTCAGGCAAAAGGACTGCTCACAACGTATTTTATATTTAAAAGTTACAATCCCTGTCAATCTTTTCAGTAATTCTATCAATTGACTAGAGGGCGTCACGAATTGATAAGAAGTTTTGCCAGTCTATAACAGTGCCGTATCTTTGTGTAGCTGGATGAAGGTTTAAAAGCTGAGCAATATACAGTAGAGTTCCTTCAGACAGGCTTCGAAATAAAGTTCTTTTATAATAAAAACACAAAAATGAGTTTAAAAATCAAAAAACTCGATGAAAGAATCCTTGTAGTAGAATACCTATTACAGCACAAAGGTTGTACTGAACAAAGGGCAAAGGACCGAGTACTTGAGAAACTTCGGTATCATTACAAAAAGTTGTTGACTGAAGAAGGATTGCCAAGAACCACGGAATGTGTGGTAATTTTACAAGACGGTTACTGTGATGTAATCGCAAAAGTGATTGCCTAATTAACAATCAAAACTGAGCCTCTGGAGAAATCTAGGGGCTTTTTTTGTCTCCAGACATCCGCAAAACGTCCGTAACTTTCCATAAGTCCGCATGGAATCTATATAAATAGTGTCCCACAAAGGGACACAAAGGCTATCTCTAAGGTTCATAAAGGACTATACAAATAGATTTTTATAACTCAAATTCCTGACCTTTTGCAGGAATCTCAATGTTTTTAAACCCTTCTTCCTGCAGCGATATAACGTACTTCTTTTGTGTCTCATACTCTCCATGAACTATAAACATCCTTGAGATAGCGCTTTTATCCTGGCAATTTAAAAAACTGATAAGTTCCTTATAATCAGCATGACCACTGAAAGATTCTATTTTTTTAACTTCAGCTTTTACCTCATGCACAGTTCCAAATATGGATACTTCTTTATCACCCCTACCTATTTTTGCACCCAGAGTTGTTGGTGCACAATATCCGACTATAAGTATTGTGTTTTTCGGTTCTGAAATATTATTTGCAAGATGATGTTTTATTCGACCTGCTTCCATCATGCCTGAAGCCGAAATTATCACACATGGTTGTTTATGATCGTTAAGTTTTTTTGAATCTTCTACCTTATTGATATAAAATAAGTTATCAAAACCAAACGGGTCAGGATCCTTTAAAAGAACATCGCTGAAATTTTTATTGAAACATTCCGGATGCATTCTGAAAACAGCAGTTGCATTCACTGCAAGCGGGCTGTCGACAAAAACATCTATCTTAGGAAATCTGCCCTCGTTAAAAAAGTTATTAAGGGAAAATACAATTTCCTGAGTACGTCCGACACTGAATGACGGAATTATAAGCTTTCCACCCTTATTTACACAAGTATCTATTATAACTTTAAACAAATCATCCTCAACATCTTTTGAGTCCTGGTGGAGTCTGTCACCATAGGTTGATTCTGTGATTAGAATATCAGCTTGCGGAAAAGGTTGAGGAGCAGCAAGAATCAGGTCAAAGGGCCTGCCGATATCTCCGGTATAAGCTATTTTTTTTAATTGTCCGTTTTCCATTATCTCTATATTGGCAACACCACTGCCAAGCATGTGTCCTGTATTTGTGAATCTGACCTTTATATTCTCGTCAATTCTGAATTTCATCTCATTTGGCACACCAATAAAGAGTTTCAAACAGGCAGTTGCATCTTCCTGTGTATATATAGGAGTTACCTGAGGAAGTCCTTTTTTGATCCTTCGTTTATTGAAAGTTACCGTATCATGCTCCTGAATAAAAGCGGAATCAGCCAGCATTATTGCACACAGGTCACGGGTTCCGTTTGTACAGATTACTGATCCTCGGAATCCAAGTTTATATACATAGGGAATCAGTCCGGAATGATCTATATGTGCATGAGTAAGAATTATATGATCAATCTCTGCGGGGTCAAACATAAGGTCCCTGTTCATGCTGTCGGTTTCAAGACCCTTGCCCTGGAACATACCACAATCAAGAAGGATCTTCTTACCTGAATCAGTGGTAATGAGGTGTTTACTCCCGGTTACTTCCCTGGCGGCTCCGATAAATTTTATAATCATTTTAAATCAAAATTCGTTTAAGCAATAAAGATAGTGAAAAAATTAAGGCGTAAAGACGCAAAGGCGCAATGGCATAAAGGTATAACGGCAAAAGACATAAAGACGACAAACACTCAACCAGCAACCAGAAACTGACATCACATTATATCTTCACACCTAAGATTGTAACATCATCGATCTGGTTAACAGAGCCTTTCCACTTTTCAAACTCATATTCAAGGATAATACGCTGGTCGGCCATTGGTTTATTATGGATCTCTGAAAGCAGCTTTTTCAGATTATATTTCATGTATTTAGTTCCTTTGGGTCCTCCAAACTGATCGGCAAATCCATCTGAAAAAATATATATTATATCGTCTTTTTGTACGTCGATCTCATAATTTGTAAAAGTTTCTGTTTCACCATAGTAGATGCCTATTGGCATTCTGTCGGCCCTATACTCGCTGAACTCACCACCACGGAAAAGGAAGAGAGGGTTATAAGCACCTGCGAATTCCAGTTTCTTCCTGTTTTTATGAAGAATGCAGAAAGCTACATCCATTCCATCTGTGGCTTCTCCCTGTTTTCCGGTCTGATGAAGTGAAGTTTTGATCTTTTCACGTAAAAGGTTTAAGACGTCATTTGCTTTAAGATTTTCATTATTTGTGATAATCTCATCGAGGGTTGATATACCAAGAGTGCTCATAAATGCACCCGGAACGCCATGACCTGTGCAGTCTGCAACAGTAAAGTAGATATGTTTTTCATCCTCACTTATCCAGTAGAAATCGCCACTTACTATATCCCTGGGGCTGAATATAATAAAATAGTCAGGAAATGATTCTCTTATCTCATTATCCTCCGGCAACATTGCCATCTGAATCCGGCTTGCATATTCAATGCTCGATGTTATCTCTTGTTTTTGCGCTTCAATTTGTGCGGTCCTCTCTTTTACCTTACTCTCAAGGACCCTATTGACTTTTTTAAGCTGTCTTTCCCTGAATCTTACTATTCCGGTTATTACAACTATTATTACAATAAATATTGCTCCAAGAACAATGAGGTAAAAATATGTTGACTGAGTAAAAGGAGCTTCAATAGTGAATACCACAACTTTTGGATCACATACATTACCCCATATATCTTTTGCCCTCACCTGAAGAGTATATTTTCCTGGCTTAATTATCAGGCTTATTGTATTGTTGTATGACCACTTGGACCACTCCCCGTTCTCAAGTTTCCATTGATACTGAGTTGAATTCTCCTTCAGATATCCGGGTGCAACAACATCAAAATATACAGTATTGTCCCCACTACCGAAAACAATATCGGAAAGCTTGAAATTGAACATTTTTGCGTCATAGATACTTCGTATAAACAAGCCTACATCAGGTTTATTTGAAGGCATCCTGTTACGCATTATTCTGAAGAGCATATTATCTCCGCTTACAACCCAGATGTTGTTTTTGTCTGTGTAAATTGAGCTGAGATTATCAAAGATTTTCAATAACGCCCTATCACTATATTCAATATTGCCGGCAGAGCTTATGTTGACCCATTCATCTTCAGTTTTTACCCACGGTATTTCTGGCTGTGAAAATACATATTTCATCCTGGTGCCACTATGCGTGAATTCCTTTTTGTATTCCACAAAAGATTCTGTTCTCTGATTATAAAAACTTACTTTTGCCAGCGTAAAAAGGAATAACGTATCATTAACATAGTCAATAGTATATCTCTGAGGAAAATCACTTTTAATTCTGAATGATTCAGGATTTCCAGAAGGCACACCATCAGTCATGCTTATTTTGAATGCGATATCATCGCTTCCAACCCATAAGGTATTATCATTTATCGTCGCAATTGAATAGATTGGTTTGTTGAACATTTTATCAGGAAATATTGCCTTCCAACCTCCATTCATATCCTGAGTTACAAAAAAATATCCGTCTGATGTGGCAACATAATATTTATTACTTACAGATCTTGTAGTTATCTGATTAATATACTTACTATTAACAACAGGTTTTGCGATGTGGCGGGAGATAACAAAAAGTCCTTTGTTTGTAGATGCAAGAATTTCATTTCCTGCAATGACCATCTGTTTACATTTTTCATTCAGACCATCTATTTTCTGAAAAACATAATTGATTGATTTTAGCCTGCCGGTTATTTTTTTGAAATATTTTGGTTCTGGTAATCTTATTTCCGGCATAGTGATTATTGGTCGCTGCTGATCCTGTCCTGCCTGACTAGCCTGAGTCTCAGATTTCTTGCCAAAAATCTGGGAAAAAATACTCTTCCTGGTTTTCTTTGGCTCCTGAACCTGTTGCTGAACAGTCATGCTTCTGGTAATTGACTGGTTTGGTTTACCCGACGGTACATCCCGGTCTACCAGAACTTCAGCCTCAGAATAATTTTTAACTTCTTTAAGATAATAAACACCTTCGCTCGTGGCGACATATAATTCATTATTAAGCCAGAGTGGGGTAATGAGATTCCCTTTCAATCCCAGATAAATACTAAAATTAGCAACAGGCAAACTCAGATCTGCCCGTGTAAGGCCATACTGATGTGAAAGCCATAAGCCATGACTATTATCTAGGCCAAGCGCAAATACTTCATCGTCAGGTAATCCGGTGGCATAATTAATAGTGTATTTCAGATTGCCGCTCTTCTTTTCAATGACCAGGGCCCCTCCGTCAAGCGTAGAAAACGCGTAAAGGCTATCAGAAATAGATATTCCTTCTGAAAGAATATTTTGCCTGAGATAGCCCTCATCCTTAATCTGGTAGGGATAGTATTTTATTCCATCGAAAAGAGAGAGATCTCCATTACTTTTGCCCAGTAAAACAAGATTATTGCTGTAGGGAAGACAGAAAAGAATTTCATCGTCTTTTGACTGATATCCGGTAACAATCGGAAAAAGAGTATCACTTTCAAGCCTGTAAAGTCCTTCTGATGATACATTTATGAAAGTATTTTTCGGAGTGACAAACATCCCGGTAAATGACTTGTTATCCTTCTGCCTCAGTCGCAGCTCAAGCTTCCCTGTATTAATATTATGCCTGCTTATACTCTGTTCACCGTAATAGTAAACAGCAGAATCAGTAAAAATTATTCTGGATATTAATCCTACAGATGCGGAATCCCCCGAAACGGAGAAGTATCTGTATATTCCCTTATCATCCCGTTCGAGATACCCATAATTGTTCTCTCCTCCGACATATACTCTCTTTTCGACAGGATTGTACTTAAGAGAATAGGGAATTGTAGGTACCAGTATGAAATCATAGACTTTGCCATCAAAAGTGAGTATCCCTCGCCTGTTAGCAAACATCATGACATTTTTGTCATCATGACAGATGGCCCAGTTCTGATTTTCAATTTCACTGCTTTCCTTAAAATTAGTAAGTAAAGGAGCCCCCTGCTGAGCTTTAAGTGCACCAATTAAAAACGTTAAAGAAACCAGTAAAAGCAATTTCTTCATAGAAATTTATTCTCAGATTAGTCGACCTGCATTCTGAAGTTAAATGTATAAGAAAATTTTCAATTACCGAACTCTCCATGGTCAGAAGGATGAAGCCGGAACGTATTAACTACCGGGGTTTATGACTCTTTACTTCGGGCTGCTCCTTCATTTTATAAAAATACTCAGAGCCATTACTCCTATCAGCCCTGATATGCCTATTGACGTTTCCATCACGCTCCATGTTTTCAGGGTATCCTTGATACTAAGATTAAAATATTCCTTGAAAAGCCAGAATCCACCATCATTTACATGTCCGAACATCAGACTGCCTGCGCCGATAGCTAATACCATTAATTCAGGGTTAACCGATCCTCCTGTGACCAATGGAAGGACAATGCCTGCAGTAGTAATACCAGCCACCGTGGCCGAACCAACACAAAATCGCAGAACTGTAGCAATCAGCCATCCCAGGAACAGGGGTGAAAGAGAAGATTGACTAAGCAAGTCCCCAATATATTTACTTACACCACTATCTACAAGAACCTGTTTCAGTGCACCAGCGCCGGCAATCAAAAGCATAATCATTGTAATAGTTGTAACTGAATGAGCCAGCGAATTCATAATATCTGTTATTTTTCTGCCCCTGGCAAGGCCAAGTGTATAAATTGAAACTAAAACAGAAATGAACATGGCAATCACTGGATTACCTATATATCCAAGAATTTTTCTTACTGAGTTATCCACAGGCAGAAGAAATCCGGCAACTGTTGCCACAGTGATCAGGATAACCGGGAGAAGTGAAGAAAAAAAGCTTACCCAAAAACCAGGCATTTCATCGTCGGTCATAACTTTCTGATTTAAAAATTCTGCTAGTGGTTTTGCCTCAACCTTTGAAAGAACTTTTGAAAGTACAGGGCCGGAAATAATTATTGCCGGAACTGCTGCAATAATACCATAAATCAATGTCTTTCCAAGATCTGCATGAAAGAGAGTAACAATTGCTGTGGGAGCAGGATGTGGAGGAAGGAACCCATGAGTCACTGATAGTGCAGCAAGTATCGGTAATCCCACATATAGTAAGGGCAGGCCTGTTGTGGCTGCTACTGTAAACACGAGCGGAATCATAATAAAGAATCCAACATCAAAGAACAGTGAAATACCAACTATAAAACCTGTAAGCATCAGGGCCATTTGAATATGTTTAATGCCGAATGCTTTTATCAGGTGCATTGTTATCCTTTGTGCTGCACCACTCTCTGACACCAGTTTACCAAGCATTGAACCAAAGCCAAGGATCAGTACCAGTGAACCCATCGTGTTGCCAATGCCGTTTTCTAAAGAAATAACAGCGCTATTCAGATTCATACCTTCTGCCAGTCCCACGAGAAGTGAAACAATGACAAAAGACAAAAACGAATTGAATTTTAGTGCAAGAATCAGGAATAGAAGAAGACAAATTCCAAGGATTACTATTATTAGCGGCATAATAAGGTTAAGGTTAAGGTTTTAAAGGAAACTTTATTGGCATATTGTCGCGTGAGGAACGGTAGATTGATGTGAACAGCTCAACGGTTCTGCGGCCATCCTCACCTGTTACCGCCGGTTCCGTGCCATTCCCGATTGACTCCAGATAGTTTTCAATCTGGTATTGCATATATTTTACTGTTGCATCACAATTACTAAAGATCCCGGTATCTTCTCTTATCCATTGCTGCAATAAATCCTCTTCACCTGGGATAGTCCACAGGTCATTGACAGGAGGTTCGGCAACGCCTGTCCTGCCAGCGATGAACATGGCACCTCCATCGGTTTGTACTCCAACAGATGACCCATTTTCGCCATGTACATGAACTTTACCGTAAAGACCGGGTTTCTGAGAATTACTGACAAGAATATTTCCTATTGCACCGCTTTTAAATTTGACTATTGCCACTGCCGTATCTTCTACTTCAATATAGGGATGATTCAGGTTCCTCCAGATACCATATACTTCATCTATTTCACCCATATACCATAAAAGGATATCAAGCTGGTGAGGAGATTGATTGACAAGTACGCCTCCACCTTCTGTTTTCCACTTTCCCCTCCATGCATCAGAATCATAATAAGTTTTGTCGCGCCAACCCAGCATAGTAACAACTGCCAGTACCGGTTTCCCGATCTTACCCTCTTCTATAGCGAGCTTAACCCTTTTTACCGGCTCATACCACCTTCTCTGGCTTATAACTCCTAATCTTACCCGGTTGTTTTTGCATGCTCTGATAATATCGTCGCAATCCTGAAGATCAGATGCAAGAGGTTTTTCGACAAGAACATTTGCACCTGCTGAAGCTGCTTCAATGGCAGGTTGCTTATGATATGGATGTGCTGTACAGATAATTACAAGATCAGATTTGTTATCAGTTACCATATTCGATATAGCCTCATAAGAGCGGGTATTGTAACAGGATGCAAATTCTTCCGCTTTTGAAGAGGTTCTGTTCCAAACACCAGTCAGCCGGGCATTTGGAATGCTCAGAATCGCTTTTGCATGCAGATGTGCAACCTTGCTGCATCCTGCAATTGAAATATTATAAATTCTATCAGCCATTGTCTTGATATTTCGGATTTGACTTCGTCGAACTCGCCTTTGGCTCGGTTCGGATTGTGGATTTCAGATTAGTTTATAAATCCGCAATCAAAAACTGCAATCCGCAATTCTAAGGAACAAGTATAACTTTATTCAGACCATCTTCCTTATTATACAGTTTTTTAAACCAGAGTGCACCATCTGAAAGAGGAACAACCGCTGAAATCTGATCATCGACCTGTATCTTACCTGTTTTAAGAAGATTCAGGACAGTTTCGTATTCACCTCTGATTGCGCAACTTCCCAACACTTTTAACTCACGGGTAACAACTTTTTGAAGAGGAAAATCAATTTTGGCTGAGAGATTCCCAACTAGAACTATCTTGCCTCCTTTCCTCGTTATATCTATAGCAATATTCACCGATTTACTAAGTCCGACAGCTTCGAAAGCAATATCTGCTCCTCTGTTATTTGTCAGGGTCAGAATTTTTTCTTCAAGATTTTCAACTGTCGGGTTAAAAGTGCAATCTGCTCCAGCTAATGCGGCTTTTTCAAGTTGCCCGGGATTGATATCAATAGCAATTATCCCTGAAGCACCAGATATTTTAAGCAGTTTGATTATAAGAATTCCTATCATTCCGGAACCTACCACTGCACAGTTGTTACCTGTTCTGACTCCTGAAATATTGATTGAATGAAGTGCAACCGCAACAGCTTCCACCATAGCAGCTTGTTCAAAAGTAACGTTCTCAGGTATTTTATAAAGAATATGCTGGGGAATGGCTATAAATTCGGCGAATGCGCCATCTCTTTTATAAGTGCCGGGTGAAACACCGATAACCTCCCTGTTGCCGCTTAAATTGTACTTTCCTTCAAGAGTAAACCAGTCATTCAGAGGATATACTGTTGAATCAAACGTAACTCTGTCGCCTGATTTCCAACCGATTACATCCGTACCAGTTCTCACTATTACTCCTGAAGCTTCATGTCCCATGATCATAGGAGGAATTCTTCTTCCGGTACTGCCGTCCAGACCATGAACATCAGATCCGCAAATACCGCAAGCCATCACCTTTATCAATACCTCGCTATTTTTTATTATCGGATCGGGAACATCTTTATAAATAAGGTCATTATATTCTTCAAGTACTAGTGCCTTCATCAACTCAATGGTTTGCTTTCAGAAATATTACCACAATTATTTAATTTCTTCTTTGTCAACAGTAATGATCTTTATCTTACCTGGTTCCGCAACTAAATCGTTCATCTTCGGTCCAAAAGCTTTAAAATAATCGCTTGCGAAATGGGCATCAACCGCAGCCTGATTTTTATATTCTTCAACAAAGACAAACTTATTATTATCGTAAGGATCCTGATATAGCTGATATGATTTGCAGCCTGGTTCCTTGTTTGATTTTTGAATCATCTCTTTCGCGGCTTCAATAAAAGATTTTACCTTTTCAGGTTTCACTGATAGCTTAGCCACGATCATCATCCCTTTGTCAGGAACTGAAGCCTTCATTGCACTAGCTGAACTCTTGGATGTTTCCGGGGTTTGACTGTTAGCGTAACCACTGGAAATCAAACACAAGCAGAATGACAGAATTAATAATTTTGCTTTCATAGTTTTCAATTTATTTAATAATACTAAAGTATATATCACTGACTGATTTTATTGCTCTGTCTGAAAAGAAATCTGAAGCTGCAAATATTCTGTAAAGACCGCCATCTTCCTGAACCGCAGTTTTAATCAGCATAAACTCCTGCTGGTCATTCCTGTTGAATAATTCTGAATATGAAACAGCGCTCCTGTAACCATCCTTACCTGCAATGCATAACAAACCTGATTTGAGACTTTGCCTGTTTACCGGGAAGTATTTTATGAGCAGATCTTTAAGAAGAATTCCGTTAAAGGGAGTTGTACTATGTATACCTTTTCCCCTTCCATAAAATATTGCATTATAAGTTTCATTGCTGGTGTTTGAAGGAAGAGTATTAATTTGTCCTAACCTCTGGGAAGAACTATATAAATCTATCTGCTGTGAATACATTGGAGACAAACCCTTTTTCATATCAAATGAATGCGGATATGACCTAATTGTAATTCTTACAGGTGAAGCAATATTCCTTTCAGTCACCAGATCGCTGGCCGCAATAATCCTACTGGCATCGGGAAGCGGCCACAATTCTTTGGTTTTGGACGGTACTATCCGCGACACACTAGTGGCGATCAATATTTTATGAAGATTATTCGGATAATATATTTCTCCCCAGCTAAAGACAACTTTTTCGCCTTTTTCATTTTCAATTTCAACATATAAATCGATAATGGGTTTAAATTCACTACTGTTTACCTTTTTTAATATTCTCTTATCCAGAATATCAAAAAGGGAATAACCATCATATCTATATGCCCCTACAAATCTGTCGCTGCCGGTAGTGTCAAGCAGAGCTTCTTTTACTATTACAGAATGCAATGGAAGACCAGTAAAATTGACTTTCCCCGGATTTGCTATCTCTCCATCAACATATAAATCCTTTACCGGGAGAGAAAATGTTTCCGTATTATCATAAAAATTATTGGTCATATCAGATGTATCAATAAGCTGTTTTACAGGCTTTTTTCCCTTTTCGGCCATTCTATCCGGCGCCTGATTACATGAAATCAAACTTAAGAAAATAATGAAGAAGAGGGATAAACATTTCATAGTATAATTATTAATAATTGTTGCTGGTTGCTGGTTATATTAAATTCCACTTTTATGTTTGTCTTTTGCGGTTAAGCCCTTGTGCCGTTAAGCCCATTAACTATTCCACAATCACCACAATAATATCCATCACATTTGTCATAGTAGGACCTGTGATTATATGCCCTCCCTCTTTTTTAAAAAAATGAAAAGAATCAAATTCCTCAAGGTACTTTTCAGCATAAATTTTTTTTGAGTTTGCATCGGATATGGTATCTGAATCTACAACAGCACCTGCAGCATCTGTCGGTCCGTCATTACCATCAGTTCCTGCACAGAGTATTGTTATTCCTTCACTGTTATGAAGCAGCATGGCGGACAACAAAGCTAAATGCTGGTTTCTTCCTCCGGTTCCTTTTCCTATCATTTTCACGGTAGTTTCTCCACCGAATAAAAGACATACAGGCTTTACTTCATTTTTATCATTTTTAAACCTTAGTGCAGTCTCAACCAGATACTCCGCGACAGTAGAGGTGTCACCTTGCAGCTGATAATCAACAATAACTGCATTAACATTGAATTCCAAGGCTTTACTCCTGGCTGCTTCAAGCGCCACATTGTTGGAGCCGACAAGTATATTAAAAGTATTATCAAAAACAGGATCCCCCGGTTTTGGTGTTTCAGGTTTCTTTCCTGCGACTCCTCTTTTTAAATATGCAAGTATTCCGCGGGGAACAATTCGTGTCAATCCAAATGTCGCTAAAACATTCAATGCCTGCAGAAATGTAGTAGGATCAGGAACTGTTGGTCCTGAGGCTATCACATCAAAAGGGTCACCAGTAACGTCAGATATAATAAGATTCACAAGTATAGCAGGATAAGCGACCCTCGCCAGCTGACCACCTTTAACACCTGATAAATGCTTTCGCACGGCATTAATTTCACTAATAGATGCCCCGCTGTTTATCAGAAGGTCACTAACTTTAATGATATCCTTCAGGGAACAACCTTCAGGAATATCCACCAGAAGAGATGAGCCACCTCCGGATAACAGACATATCACAAGGTCGTTACAATTGGCTAATTCAGCAATTTTCAGGATTTCACGGGTTGCTTTGATTCCGTTTTCGTCAGGGAAGGGATGGCCTGCTTCTGAAATGTCGATATATTTCAACTTGCATGAATGCCCATATTTAACCACAATACGTCCTTCTGTTATCCGGTTTCCAAGTATTTTTTCTACTTCTGCCCCCATCATTGCACTTGCTTTCCCGGCTCCGATAACATATATATTCTCAATGGCTTCCATCGAATAACTCTGAGGCCCGATAATAAGACTATTATCTTCCAAAGACATCTTTTTGGTTATCAATCCGGAAGGCAGAACACTCTCAACTCCCGCCAGAAAGATCTGTTCAGCAATTGTTTTGTAATTAATTTTTTCGTTTCCCATCCTGCCTATCAGATAATAGTAAATCCGTTTTGTTTACAAAATTATTAAAGAGGTGATCCATACACAAGCAAAAACGACTATTCCCATAATAATTGTTGATGAAGAATATACTTTTAAAGTTGTCCCCGGCTCTATCTCAGAAAAATTAGATACTACCCAGAAGTAAGAATCATTGGCATGAGATACGACCATGGAACCTGCGCCCATCGAAAGAACAGTAAGTAATCTGCCCCAATCCGAATCCATACCGAGCTGTGATATCATCGGAGCAACAAAAGATGCAGTTGTTATAATTGCTACAGTTGATGAGCCTTGGGCTGTCTTCATAATCATGGCAATGATAAAGGGTACAAAAATACCTATATTTGTCCCGGCCAGAAGCTTCCCCATTGCTTCGCCTGTACCTGTCGCTTTTATCACCATACCGAACATTCCACCTGCTGCCGTGACTATTAGTATCGGTCCCGCCTTTTCGACAGCTTCCCTGAAAACAGAATTCATCGTATCAATTGATTTGTTTTTTATCAACAGCAAAGCAAGAACAACGCCTACAGACAATGCAAATACAGGTTCCCCAGGTAAAAACAGTATTTTTGATATTAAGCTCTGGTTTCCCTTATCGAACATATAAAATAATGATTTAAGTGCTATCAGTAACAAGGGGACGGCTATAGGAAGGAAAGAAAGAAATGGAGAGGGAAGATCGTTCAGAGATAATCTTAGATCTGCATCCATAGATTTAACCGGCTCATATATAATTCCTTTTGAAATCCATTTACTCCAGAAATATGCAGCCAACGTTCCGGGGATAGCGAAGATTGTTCCAATAACTATCAGGTAACCGATATTCACCTTAAGGATACCTGCTGAAGCCAATACTCCGGGGTGAGGCGGTATAAGGCAATGTACCGAATAAAGAGAACAAGCGAGAACAGATGCCAGAAATGGCATGGACAGTTTCGATTTTGAACTTAAAGTTTTGGAGAGTCCGCTTAATATAATAAATCCAGAGTTGCAAAAGATAGGCAAACCGGTAATAAACCCAATGATACCCAATGCCCTGGCACTTTTGTTTTCACCTGTTTTTAAAAGAATAAACCGTGCGATACTAATTGTTCCACCTGTCTTGTCGAGTGTAATACCTATTATAGCACCAAGAATTATTAAGAAGCCGATTGTGGCCATTGTGCTGCCAAATCCTTCCTGGATTGTACTCACAATCGTTTTTACAGGCAGAACGGCAAATGCCAGGAAAAGTGAAACAAGAAACAGTGCAATAAAAGCTTCCAGTTTCAGTCTGGATGTAAGTATAATAATTGCAATTATACTTATTCCAACAATTATTGATACGAGCAAAATACTCATAAATAATATTTATGTGAAGAACAGGTATGCTACAAATATTGCTGTGACAAATCCTGCAAGATCAGCCAGTAATCCGCAACCAATTGAGTATCTGGTATTTTTTATACCGACAGAACCAAAATATACGGCGATAATATAAAATGTCGTGTCAGTGGTTCCCTGCAAAGTGCATGATAGTCTTCCAATGAATGAATCTGGTCCGTTAGACTTCATTGCATCAATCATCAACCCTCGTGCACCACTACCTGACAGCGGTTTCATGAACGCAACAGGCAGGGCACCGGTCAGAGCACCTGTCAAACCCAGTGAAATCTCAAAGCCTGTTTTTGCATTTGAAAAAACAGAATTTACCAGATCATTGAATATTTGAGTATTACCGGCGAATATCAGTTGACCAAGAGCCGCAAGGAACCCAATAAGAAAGAATGCAATCCAGATATAATTTAAGGCCATTAAAACTGATTGAGTCGCTAAGATAATTATAA
Source organism: Bacteroidales bacterium (assembly GCA_003157015.1). GTDB lineage: Bacteria > Bacteroidota > Bacteroidia > Bacteroidales > VadinHA17 > LD21. The sequence goes on along the minus strand of PMIJ01000140.1, from coordinate 32 downwards.
GGCAAGACAAAAGATAAAAGTAAACAATCATG
>PMIJ01000144.1 GCA_003157015.1 Bacteroidales bacterium | reverse complement strand
CAGTGATAAATATTACTTTAGGAAGAGTTAAAAAGGTGTTGTCAATATAATCCGCGATCCAGTGGTCACATTACACTGCGAATAATTGGTCAATATACCCTCGTTTTCCAATTATCCTGCAAATCGTACCGTCTGGAAAATAGAAAAACTATCTTTGAAAATGAAGTTCTTTAATAGTATGTTTCTTTGAAAATCGGTAATTAACGATGCAGAAACACTTGCATTCCTATTTACCGAAAACCTGCATTTGTAATTACCGCTTACAATTGTTGAATAAAAGATTAAGTTGTTAAGAGTTGGGAATAGGTTATAATATTCGATTTATTGAATGGTGAAAAGTACATGGATGAACAATTTCGGTACCAAATGGCAAAAAAAGGATACAGCGTTAAAGCAAATGATGAGCAGAAGGGTAAATGAAAAAGATTGAATATAAGTGGATCGCTCTTTCGTGTACTAGTCTTGGAGCGCTTTTTTCAGTTTTAAGCGGGAGTACATTGATCATAGCACTACCTGTTATTATGAAAGATTTGCATGCCACTATGAATATAATTATGTGGACTGTGATGATTTATATGCTTATACTGACAATCCTTGTACCTTCTATTGGAAGGGTCGCGGATATGATTGGCAGAAAAAAGCTTTTCATCTGGGGTTTCATTGTTTTTACCATCGGTTCAGTTTTATGTGGACTTTCCACTTCCGGGTGGCAATTGCTTTTGTTCAGGTTTGTGCAATCAGTTGGAGGTGCATTGCTTGTAGCAAACAGTACTCCTATTGTTACAGATGCATTTCCTAAAAAAGAACTTGGTATGGCATTGGGTATAAATGGTATGGTAATAAGTGTGGCAAGTGTAATTGGACCAATTTTGGGAGGAGCATTTATTCATATGGGCTGGAGGTATATATTTTTTATAAACATTCCTATTGGGCTTATTGGTACAATATGGGCAGGAATTCAGCTTAAGGAACTGAATGTGCTTCCTGAAAAGCAGAAATTTGACTGGAGTGGGGCAATAACATTTACATCAGGAATGACATCATTATTGTTAGCATTGACATTTGGAGCTTTTTATGGATGGTCTAAAATATACGTGGCAGTCTTGTTTGTGGTTGCAATAATATTTTTAGTTTTATTTCTGTTTGTTGAAAATAAAGTCAGGCAACCTATGCTTGACCTGAATCTTTTCAAAACAAGGATACTTGCATTTGCATACAGCAGTAATCTTCTCAATGGGATTGCTCGTGGAGCAGTAGTATTCTTACTTGTATTTTATTTTCAAGGGATAAAATCAATTGATCCGGTTATGTCAGGAATTCTGCTTGCACCATTTGCTCTGTCAATGATGATTATGGCTCCTATTAGCGGATGGCTTTCAGACAGGTATGGTTCCAGGGAGCTGAGTTCTATTGGACTTTTTATTTCAGCAATCGGTTTGCTCGGAATGGTAAGGATATCTGCAAGTACATCTGTTTTGGAATTATCTGCATGGATGTTCATATCCGGATTAGGTTCAGGTATGTTTTTTTCTCCGAATACAAGTGCCATTATGGGGGCTGTACCAGTAGAACGGCGTGGAATTGCAGCCGGAGTAAGAACGATGATGAACAATACAGGAAATTTAATCAGCATTGCTCTTTCAATGGCTATCATTTCATCAAGTATAGACTTCAAGGCAATGCAAGGGCTATTTTCAGGGACACAGATGGGCTCAGAAGGTATAGCTGTGAACCATTTTATTTCAGGCTTGAGGATGGCCTTTACAATATCATTTTTTATTAGTATACTGGCAGCATTTATATCTTATTTAAGGGGCCCACAACCTAAATGGGAGAAAGAGATTGTTTCTCAGTCCAATGGATTGTCCAAAAGATAATGTCTGAAATTGATGAACAGATAATTTAATTGTAACAACAACTAATTTATAATAAAAAACAGGAGGTCTATAAAATGAAACTAAATTCGCCATTTGTAATTACAATTAGCCGCCAGTTAGGAAGCGGAGGGGCATATATAGGACAGAAGTTGGCAAAAAACTTGAATATTTTTTATGCGGACCGTGAAATCATCTCTCAGGCTGCCAAACAATTTTCGTTATTAGAGGAGGATTTGGAATCACGTGATGAAAAAATAAGCTCATTTTGGCAATCATTTTTGCAATCATATGCATTTACTAATCCAGTTGCATATGAACCGCCCCAAATTATCCCAACAGACAGCGCATTATTTAAAGTTGAAAAAGAAATAATAGAACATATTGCAAAAGAGCGTTCATCTATTATCATAGGACGATGCGGCTCTTATATCCTTCGAGAATATCCAAACCATATGAGTATATTTTTACACGGTGATGTAACTTTCCGAAAAGGTCGTGTCCAGAAGATTTATAATGTTTCCGAAGAAGCTGCCAGGAAAATGATTGCCCAAAGCGATAAAGAAAGAACTCTTTATTATCAAACCTTTGCTGATAAGGAATGGCCAGATGCAAGACAATATGATATTTCTTTAGATACAAGTAAAATAGGTCTAGATAAAAGTGTAGAGTTAATTATGAAATACCTGGACTAGCTTAAATGCTTTATTAATATCATCCCACCATAAATATATCACATAAAAACTAAGACGAGACAATTCAAAAGATCTCAAAAGCATGCAATTTCATCATCAAATCCATCAACAATCGTAAATTATAAGTTTACGGAGCATTGATTATTAATGTTTTGCAATTTAAGGTTCAGGTGCTATAAACATTCATCAACTAAATATCTAATAATTCTAATCCACCCTCCACTACAAAAAGATAAAGTATAAGCCTGTAGAATAACAACATACAGGCTTTTATAGGAACCATAAGAGTAATTTTTGTTTTACAAATAAACAAGCACCTGACTCATAATCAGGGGGTCGTTGGTTCGAGCCCAACTGGGCCCACTTCAGATAATCAACCGCTTATGAAAATATTTCACAAAAGGTTTTTTATTTCACGCCAGGTTTACGCCAGGTTTTGAAGAAAAATGAGGAGTTTTGACCGAAAAGATTGAATGGAAATTCTGATTAAAAAGTAACCCAAGATTTTTTCTTAGTATCAGGTTACAGGAAGTTTGAGGTCAGCGACAGAAGATTATTGGAAAAACCTTTGACCTTGACCATAACTCAACCATAACGCCGGTTCTTTAGCAGGCATTTTCATTTGGACCGTCAGGCCGAGAAGTTTCTCATGACAGTTTCTACCGATACTGTAAATTGTAAAATATCCTTAAAATTTAAAAATCACAGTATTTCGGTCCATATCTTTTTATCCAATAACATCTTTTCCCGCAGAATTTGAATTGGGGGCATTCCATTCTCTAATACCATGTCATGGAATTTTTTTAATGTAAAATTATCTCCTTCTTGTTTTTTATAGTCTGCCCGAAGCTTAAGCATCTCCAATTTACCAAAAGTGTAATAAAGATATCCGGGATCGAAAGTACCACGGATAGCTTCCTGCCGTGAAGGTTTTTCACCCTGATACCAGTTATCCATAAAAAACTTTGTTGCATCATCCACTGACATACCTTCGCAATGCATTTTAATTGATACACATAAGCGGCATAAGCGAAGCAATGCTTCACCGGATTGAGCCAGACGATATTTTGCAGTTTTTATCGGATCACCAGTTGTTCCATATCCTTCGTCTATCATCATTTTCTCAGTGTAATGCGCCCATCCTTCAATAAATGCATAACTTCCAAATATTTTTTCAATTTTAGTGGCAGATGATTTATTGAGGTGAGCAAATTGAATATAGTGACCTGGATAAACTTCATGGATAGCTATTAAATCACTTGTATAAGAATCAAACATAGAAAGCCAGTCTTCTTTTTGTTTCGTGGTCCACATAGAATCAACCGGAGTAATGTAATAATATGCTTCAGTTGCTTTCTTCTCAAAAGCGCCGGGAGAATCCATTGATGCTGTACTGGTGGATCTAGCATATTTGGGAGTTGCTTCAACACTAACATTTGCTTCAGATGGAATTGTAACTATTTTTTTATCAATAAGAAATTGTCGAATGGCTTCTACATTTTTCTTTATCGTCGGTAACAGACTGTCAGAAGTTGGATGTTCCTTTTGGAGATTCTGATACACTTCAACGGATTTCTTTTGGGGGTTAATGATCTTTGCAGTAGCATTAAACACATCTTTTTCCTTTTGCAACTCAGCCAGTCCAATCTCCAATATCTTTTCCGAAGGCATTGATATGTCTTCACCATAAAGCAGCATTTTCCGGTATTTTTCCCGTCCTAGAGCATACTTGTTATTGGCTTTTGGTAGCTTTTCTTCCTTTAGATATTTGACATAAGCCTTCACCTCAGAAATAGCTTTATTATTTGCACTTTTGAACTCATCCATAAGCGAATCGTTCTTCATTCCTTTTAATGCAATGAGTAAATCATTTCCTAAAAAATCAACAGACCCGTTAGCTATTAGAATAGCTGTCTCAATATACTGTTTAGCGAGCGAATCGGAAAGATTTGACTTTGCAGCTTCAAATATTACAGATGCATTTTTCTCGAATGCAATGATAGATTTCAATCGGTCTTCGAGTGGTGCAAAATTTCGTTTTATGTAGATACTCACATTCATGGCAGAAGCGTAAGTCATAGGATTCCTGGTGAATGGCTCTATCTCTTCAAAATTGAATAGTTCGTTCTTGATCCCACATTGTAGAATACTAAAATCATAGTGCATTCCAGTGCTAAGTGAGGCAGTGTCAAATTCGTTGAGCATTTGATCAAATAATTTGAGACGGGTAAGCTCCCTAACGATGGATTTCTTACTAATATCTGAAATTTTTCCATCGAACTCATGAAATCCCAAAGATACTGAGAGTTCAGGTCGCCAGGCTAAATAGCCTGCCAGAAACTCATCTGAAAGTTGTTGGAATTTCATGTCTCCTTTCGAAGATGAGGAATTTTTTATACTTTCCCTGCAACTACCGAAAGTTGTCATTAAGACTGCAAAAACGATAATAAGTTTTTTCATAAAATTTGGGTATTTGGTAGTCTCATGCGTGTAATCGAACTATTTCATATAATTGCCAATCTAAGCAATTATTCTCTATATAATACTACATTTGATGATATAAATATCTGAAATTCACTCTGTTAATATAATAACAGTAGATTCGAGTTGGCCGGATCATATTGACCACATTAAACCGGAGTTTAAGAATTGTTGTTTTGTTTTGTATGTTTCGGTGAAATATGACCGGATTTTGAGGTGGTCAATTGAGGTTATAACTATAATACAACATAAATAACCTTTGGCTGGAGCAACCAGGATAATTACATCTATATAGCAAGGTATGAGAGGTTCCTGTCTATTTGTTTTTACAATAAAATCTGTTTGATTTGATCAAGACCAATAATTAATTCAGCCACATGAGTTACATCCATTGAATTTTTATTTATGCAGTACTCCCTTTCCGGGAGAGGGAAAGGGAACAGACATTTGATGCATTTGCTGCTTACTTTGCACAGACTGCATTTCCTGCGAGCCAATATTTCGTTTTTTACTGATTCAAAGCTATGAATTATTTCATCATAGGATTGTCCTATAGTACCAATTTTAGTTCCATACCAGCAAAATCTGATCTCTGATTTATCGTTTATTATTAAAGTGCTCCTGTTTTTACAATTTGAGAGTTCCTTTGTCCATTTACACATATTTGCAAAATAAGGCAGAGCTCTGATATTTATCAGGTATGAAAAAGGATGCTTTTTTCTGCTGATCTTACGCATGTAGGAGTATGCAGAAACCGAATCGCTGTAATTAGCTTCCCTGCACAAAGTCTTCATGAAATTTACATCTGAATCGTTCAGATTTGATATAGTATATTTAAAATCACATATTTTAATATTATCATTTTCAGACTTTAATAGCAATGATTGCGAAGAAAGCAGAAATAAGCCATCTTTAGTTTCCATAAAGCAGTAGTTCCGGATATTAAGGGTTGGCGAAGAACATTTAATTAACGTCTTATAATTTCTGTTTGCCAATCTGGTCAATGATTCCTTGTTTGAATAAATCTGAATTATCGTGCCATTTATTGCAAGAATATCTTTCAGCCAATTCACAAATCTGCTATTTACCCTATCTGACTTCAGTATAACATTCCTGAATCCATTCTCAGTTTTGTTTTTCTCACAGGTTAATGATAAAATTCCAAGGGTGCTTTTGTCGTTGTACCTCTTTAACTGATGCAGATTGGATTTTGGTGAAATATAAACCTTTCTGACGACATCAGCCGGATAAGTCACTTTAGAAAATATGGGATTATTATCAATATATCTAATCTTATATCCATACTTTTCATAATTAGCGAATAAGGGTGTTCCCTTGAATATGGTCAGGAAATTGTGTGCATAGTGATCGATGTTCTTATTCCTGTCAATAGCTTCAATGGTGCGTCTTGCTTCACTGACTGTTTCACCAGGTAAACCTACCATAATGCTGGCTACAATACTTTCTATACCGATCTTCTTTGCATAAGACGTTACCCTATCCAGACTTTCAATAAATCTTATTTCTTTCTCAAAACCATGTGACGGGATATCTTCAGCGACATGCACTTTACCGATTCTCCTTAATGTTTGAGGGTTTGCACTTTCAAGGGAAAAACCAATTGAAACAAATCCTGCCTCTTTCATCTGATCAAGAAGGGTCTCATTAACACAATCACACCTGGTTATACAACCAAGACGGACTTTTATCTTATTATTTATTATTGCATTACATATTTCCCCAGCTCTTTGTGGAATAAGTGTGAATGCATCGTCTTGGAAAGTTAATACCTGATTACCTTCCATATGTCTAGAAATAAAATCCAGTTCTCCGATGACTCTATCGACAGAATGAGTTGAAAATCTCTTTTTTGACAAAACAGCACAGTTGCAATAGACACAATTCTGGTTACAGCCCCTGGCTGTCAGAATGCCAGTGCTGTAACCTTCTGTACCGGGTATAATTCCGCTCAGAAAGGGGGAAGGATATTTATCAAGATAATTCAGGAATTCAAAATTTTCACGAAGTATTTGATTTTCAGGATTATTGTAAACATTTTCTGCATATCTGTAAGAGATCCCTTTAATTCCTGTTAAATCAGCCTTTTCAATATTAAATTTTGTTTGCTCTAGTGCCGTGATAAATTGAAGAAATGTCTCCTCACTTTCATTTAGGAAACAGACATCAACGAATGAGTATGTGCTCATTATAAAATCAAAATGAACCGAGGGACAGGGACCTCCGAATACAATCAGAGTACCGGGTGATAATTTTTTAATCTGCCCAGCAATTAATGCTGAGATATTAAAGTTTGTGTCGTAAACGGTAAATCCTACTATTTTAGCCCTGAAATCGAGTATTTCTTTTATGCAGTTTCCCAGGTTAACAGGATCCTTGTGAATTAACTGTTGAGCGTGAAAACCATTGGATTTCAGATAAGATATTATATAAGCACTGCCTAAATGATAGTCGAAGAAGTTGCCCTGACTTTCACTATCTGGTGAAAATACAAATAAACAATCACTTGTTTTCTGCAAATGGAAATCAACCAAAATAACCGGTACTATTAAGGTTTTATAAAAAGTTACACAAAATCATAAGGATCCCTCAGGTTTTTAACTTCTAGGACTTACTTGTTTTGTGATAACTTGCACGAGAAAATTTGAAATTTCAAAAATTTCAATCTCGGTGACTGATAATTTACATAATACACTGTAAATTGATTTTTTCAGATCATCTCCACTTCTTCCTGATTCAATGGCTTCACTGATCATTTCAAAAAATTCCTGCGCTTTTTCCTTTCCCAAAACGCTTTCAAAAATCTCGTAGATTGTCAGATTCCGCAAATCATTTAAGTCTTTCATAGTGCTTTTACATTTAGAATGACAATTAAAAAACTATTAATGAAATTGATATTGAAACAACATCCTCGAAAAAATCCAAATTAAATTTACAGATTTTATTTCATATAAAAAAATATATTGTTAATCTTCAACCTTTTAAAATCGGTTTAAGTTGTTACGGCAGGTTCAGTTTATGAAAAAGATTCTTAAACCTTTTATCATCTTTCAGAAAATCAAAAATCGGGTATCTAAAAATATACGGTAGGTTAGGATCATGTTTTATGAAGGCATATTCAAGCATATCAAGTGTTCTCCCTTTATTTCCCGCACAGGCATAAATCTGTGCAATCTCTGAAGGATTGATATATTTGGTTCTTAAATTCCAGTAGAGACTATCACCCTGGAGGTTCAGTATCTCCTTATAACTTTTCAATTTATTGTCTTGTTTAAATATATTTGCATAACCCTTAAAATAAATACTGAAAACTGATTCCCATACCTGTAAGGCTTCAGTATACCTGCCTGCCATATGAAGAGCAAGCGGGAGATTATCGAGTACAGTACCATTTTCAGGATCGATTTTCAGTAATTCATTAAATGCCATGATGGCATCATCATACCTCCTGGAACAAAACATTATTATGCAATAAGGTCCTTTACTGTTCAGGTTCATCGGATCAAGATTCAACGCTATTTTGATCTGTTCAGATGCTTCCTTAAAACGTCCCAGAATAACCAGCAAATTTGCATATCCGGTTCTGACATCAGTATTGTTGGGATTGAGAGAAAGAGCTTTCTTACATGACAATTCTGCTCCCTGGTAGTCATACATTAAATAATTCTGAATCCAGCTTCGGCAGACGTAGACTTCGGCAAGTGTACTATCGAGCTCATACGCCTTATTGAATGCCTCCAGAGCTTTTGGTGTTGCCTCTCCGGGTGATGAATAAGAACTGAGCGATCGATTTATCCAGACTTCACTTATTCCTACATAAGCTAGGGCATAATTGGTATCCTTTTCTTTAGCAAGTTCAAAATGCTGCATGGCTACATCATAATTCTGACGATAGAATCTGTTCAGGTAACTCTTGCCCAAAAGGTAATCCTCATATGCAGCCAGATTTGAGGTGGGAGCTTTTTCGATTCTTTGCTTCTCCTGGGGTGTTATAACTGCCTTTAATTCTTCAGCAATAGATTCAGCGAGCTGGCTTTCTATCCTGAAAACGTCCTTTGCATCATGTATTTCCTGGTCATAAGAGTGTCCCCAGAGTCGAATCTCCTTTTTAACAGACTTGTACAGTGTGATGCTAAGGTGAATCATTTTCCCTGATTTCTGCCCGACACCTTCGACTATATAGTTAACTCCAAGTTCCTTCGCTATCTCGGGAATTGTTTTAGAAGTATTTCTGAATTTTTCAGCCGAGGTACGTGACCTTGGAGTTAAGTCTTTAATTGTTTGAAGATGATTTAGTACACCCTCCATTATTCCGTTCATAAAATACAGGTTGCTGTCGCTCGGGCTGTCATTTATAAAGGGTATTACTGCAATTGTTTTTTCAATCTGTTCTTTTGGTTTAGAAAGGATTGGAATCAAAAAATACCCAAGCACAAAAAGTGCAAGTATTATAACAGATGCAATGATGGTTTTTGATATAGGCTTCTTTCCCTTTTCAGTTTTTACATTAATAATTTCTTTTGAAATCCCTTCAGACTTTTGTCCATAATGTTCTATTGCAGTAATAATCTCTTTTATTGCAAGTGCTACTTTATTAATCTGATTACGATAAATGGTATGATTCAGATTGTCATGAGGATTCTCTTCATTTGAACGAAGTGGTCTGTTTACTCCTGGTTCTTTATAGATAAAATCAATTCCACGAAATACTCCTCCTAATATTGATTCACAAAGGTTAGTGTCAGAAATATCCAGATCATTTATACGAACAGGGAGTACTCTGCTTGCAACATTTCCGTTTGGAAGTTTAACTTTTAGTCCAAACTGATCCTTAGATGCTTCTTCTACAAAAGCTTTGAACTCATGCTCCCAAGCGAATGATTTTGGATCACAATAGGTGCGGGATATAATTGGAATAAATACCAAACACTTCAGTTTATCTTTCAGTGAAGCATCTACATCATGTGTCTCAAGTAGGCCATTATGAGGATTGATATCAAAATAAACACTAATCTCTTCTTTGAATGTTGATTCAAGTTCAGTCTTCAGAGCATCAACAACTTCACTTACCCACTTGTCGCCTTTATTATCTTTCTGGCGGTAGCTGATGAATATGTCATATTTGTAGGCTTCTATAATGCTTGACATCAGAGGTCTATTTGATTCATTATCAAATTTAAACTAAAGTCAGGCTAAATACAAAAATATATTTATAGGGGAAATAAGGATTTGAAAATTCAAACTTGAAGGGATTATAAACCTGTTATCAGAATGGTGTTAATTACCACCGCCCTTTGTTTAAATTTAAACAGATTGTCCTGTAATTTTTATGATATAATAGCACCAGCCCTCACCAGATTGATTCTGGTCAATTATGGGAGAGTGTAAATGGGTTTTAAAGGCAAAGGTTGGCTGAAGATGATCTATTAATAGCGACCTCAGAACATCGCAAGAATGGAATTTTAATTTGACATTGTCTTAAGCATTGTGTAACTTTGTTAAAAGCAAGGTCATTAAGGAAATAATAATCAAGTAAATGAAACAATAGTTTTATATTTTAACCGATGAAAACACTATTTAAAGGTTTTGTTTTTGGGTTTGTGACTTTTTTTGTTACAATATCTGCCAGCTCGCAAGGAACCTGCAAGAAAAAGATAGTTATTCATAATGATACTATTTGTTTAAATTTTCTTGACACTTTAAAAATGCCGAATTTTAGACATTTAATCTACAGGCATAAGTATGTCGTAAAAATTGAAAATATAAACAGAAGTTTATTCAAGATTGAAGGCACAACTACTCAAAAGGATTATAATACTTCTATACCTCCTATTTTTTCAAGTATAGAATTGCCGGTTTCTATGTTTAAAGAAGCTCAAAAACCTTCACCTCCTGTAAAACAAATTACCCCTCCTGTAAAACATAAAAAAATTGCCTCGTCCTGTTCTGATACAATTAAATATTACAATATTCTTATCAAAAAAGAACTGGTTTTATTTAAAAATGAAGTCAAGCATTTTAACAAAGCTTTAGAATTAAACAATGCTATTAAAGATTTATCAAATTCGTGTAATTTACCTTATACGAAAATTCAGAATGAGTCTAATTCATTATTATATAATTATATTGGTGAATCTATAACTGATAAGAAAAAGCTAACATCGAAACTTAAGTCTAATATAGAGCGTACAATAATTGATGCAGATTTAGAAGCGAATAAGTTGGATTCATTAACTGCTGATTTCGATAATAAAATTTATCCTTTTTTAAAACATAGGAATGATAGTATAATAGCTTGGTTGGCGTCAATAAAGACAACTGATTCTGAATATAAAAAGGCCTTTAATGACATACTGAAGGCAAAAGATGATAATGAATTAATAGCTAACTACCAAGATTCATTGGATTCAATTTTAAAAAAAGTTGCAGAACTGGTTGTTGAGATGAAGAAGTTTAAGGCTGAGAACAAAATTCAGGAGCTTATCAATAATTATAATACAATTAATTACTACAACTTTACCTATATAAGTGAGCCAATTAAGGATTCTTCTGATATAGTAAAATTTAATATTAAAATAACATCAAATAGACCGTTACCCTGTAATATTCCAAATGAAACTTATATTTCAGAAACTTACAGGACAAAAGGAGGATGGAAAATTGACTTCAGTACCGGGGCGTTTGGTAGCTTTGGGAGTGAGGATTTCCTTGGAAAAAATTTGCAGTATGTTCTTGTAAACGATTCTGTCAAAAGAATTGAGAAAAACAGAGGGAATAGGTGTTTATTATCAATTGGGGCTTTGGCGCATTTTTATAAGAGGTCAGGCTCTAATTGGAATACTGCATTTAGTTTAGGCGTTAGCACAACAACTGGATTTGATTCTTTTAATTTACATTTAGGAATATCAGAAATAATTGGCAAACAAAATAGGTTTGTGGTTACTCTTGGAACGACAATAAGGGAATCACAAATTCTTGCAAAGGGCTATGAACTTGACAAAGATTATCCATTAACCACATTACCAGATGCAGTCCCAGTCATCAATGTATTCCCGAAATTTGGATATTTTTTGGGGATAACATTTAACCTGTCATCCTCTAAGACCCAATAAATATAACGGGAGTATTAAATTCATATTATGATTGTAATCCTTATAATAAAACAATAAAATCCTTGCCTTTAAGGTATTATAATAGTAAATTAGCTTATAAAATTAGAAAGTATAGGTGTATTTATAAACAAATGTTAAAGGAATTACTTTTGTTCACAATACTGAATAATAAACTATTATTAGTTTATGGAACTTATTGATAAGGCACTTTTAAATTATCATTTGCCTTAATCTGGACTCTTATTTATGATCTTATAATAATAGAATAATATTTCTCGTAAAAAAATCTTACAAGTTTCAATTAATTAAAATTCTATCATGAAACAAACGAGACCTTTAATTTTATTAATTGTTGGCTTTGCTGCTATTGCTTATATTGGCGGAATCTTATGGGCAGGTATAGCGAGTGTAACAAGTCCGACAATGCCAAAGATTCCTGAACTAGTAACCCAGGCGATCACAGCCATTGGCGCTGTACTTGCTACAAATTTCGGAGCACTATTTGGAATTTCTCAATTTACAAGTAATGACAAAAGTGCTAATCCGACATATTTGAACATAAAAAAATTGTATAAATTACCTCTGCTGTCGGATGCAAAAAACAAGACTCCATTTCTTGATAAGTTGCCGATTTATGCTGCCTATCTATACTTTATTAGTCTTTTAGTGGCAACAGTCTTCTGGTGTATTGACGGATTCTCAGATCAGTGCGCACAAGTACTTAAGAATATGACTTCTACATTAATTGGGGCTGCTACTGGTGTACTTGCTGTTTATTTAAATGTAAAAAAAACAATATAGTTTTATAAATAACAGTATATTATAAACTTAGTGAATAGTCTCCCCTATTTCCTAAGATATAAGGATCGAAACCTTAATGAAGGTTTGGTATTTGTTGATTATGAGTTAGTGTCGACTCCCGATGATTAATTAATTATTAGACAAAAAGGAGGTAAATATGGCTTTTAAAACAGTGTTTATTGCACATGCACCTGATGCAGATCCTGAAAAACATCATAATCTGATAGAAACAGGTAAATACAAACTTTTTACTTATGTTGTAAAAAACCAGAACGAAGCGATTAAAGTTTGTAAAGATCTTTATGAAAAAGAAAAAATTGAGTCAGTACTGCTTTGTCCAGGCTTTACTCATAAAGATGTAGCCGAAATCTTCGAAGCACTCGAAAGTAAAGTTGCTGTTTGTGTTTCCCGAGGTGATGGTCCAAGCAGCAAAATTACCGCTCCTGTTTTGCAAAGAGAATTTTTTGGCAAATGATTTGTTGGAATCATTAACTTTATTGACTGCAACAGAATCACAATAGTATAAGCACAAAATCTTTAAGTAATATCTGAAACTTATAACAACACATATCATTNNGAAATCGTATGGGTTTTTTGCATCAATATTTTAATATGTCTTTTCATACTCTGGTAATGTGAGCCGTTCCAGTAAATCCGGTTACAGTCATGACACTTTTTAAATTTCCGATAATATTGCCGTGTATTAGGTAATAAACGGTTCAGAATTTCCTTTTTTGTAACATCCTCCAGTTGTCCATTGCATTCCATACAACGTGTAAAAAGAGTGATCTGGTTCTTTAAATCAAAATGGAGGATTACGTCCTTTAATTGCTCACAATAGTATATCGATCTTATCCAGTAACCATGGGTCACTTTTTTATTCTTAAGCAATCCTCTGTCCCTCGTCAGAATAACTCTTTTATCTGATATTGCTAGATTTATGATTTCCTTGTCACTAAAGTCTGTACGGTAATACGTATCAAAGCCACATAATCGCAGGTATTTGGTGAGTTTTCCAAGATGAACATCAGCGACAAACTTCAAATCCCGCAAAGGTTTTTCCCTCAAATGTGTGACAGAAGCGATATCAAAGCTTTCAAAAACAGGATAAACAGATACGGAATCTGCATTCTTAAGTTTATAAGAAAAATCTAACGGCAGACTATTCACGAGGATCAGGTCGACTTCAACATGTGGGACCCCCATTGCCTCGATAGCATCTTTAACCGAAGGATTGCCGTTAAATGCATATGAAAAAAGCATTTTCCTTTTCTCCGAAGGCAGAAAATCATTCAATTCCTCATAAAATCTGAAATATGCAAGGCTCATATTCATTTTGCATTTGAATAATCATCGTCAACAGGTTTAGTGAAGAATAATATTAGTATGCGAGTCGTTGATATGTTTTACAACTTTAGTGATGCTCATGATTGTCAGTTCCACACCTTTGTGTTTTTTTTCATTTTGTAAATATATAAAAAGTAAGAAAATCATTTGGAATCAGAATGTAGTGTTTAATATAACTGGAATTAATAATAAATGGTATTTTAGAAGTTCCAAAGGGTTGGTAATATGATAAATATGAAATATTAAAACAATAAAACTCAACCACAAGCACACGCTAAAATTTCTCACCTGGATTCATGTTTTCTTTACTAATCAGCATAGTTATTAACTTCAGATTCAGAGAGAAGAGTTTTTGATTAGATTTCTTTTAAATTCATTACCTCACAATGCAATTTTTAATATCTAATGTAATTTTTACAATTCAGACAAATTGTATATTTAGGTATATTTTGGTTTAGCAATTAATGATAGCAATAAAATATCAAAGATTTTGATCATATTCCATTTGATTGATTTACAATAATTTTATAAATTTATATTTTACTAGAGAGCTATAAGATTTTGTTACTTGAAAATGTTATTACAACCTTCCTGCTCAATATTTCTGACCATTTTGGTTTGCTTAGGTCAAATTGAAAATCAAACAAGTAAAACAAAAGGAGGAGAAAAAATGGAAATTAAAAGTTCAGCATTCAAAGAAGGTGATATCATATCTAGGAAATATACCTGTGACAATATTGATATTTCACCACCATTGGAATGGTCACAGGTTCCTGACGATACAAAGACATTTGCTCTTATTTGTGATGACCCTGATGCACCTATGGGGACATGGGTACATTGGGTTCTTTTTAATCTTCCCAGAAATGTCTTGAAGCTTTCTGAGAATTTGCCAAAACTAGAAGTCCTGAAAAACGGGGCAAGGCAAGGTAAGAATGATTTTGGAAAAATCGGGTATGGAGGACCTTGTCCTCCGAGTGGAACCCACAGGTATTATTTCAAAATTTATGCACTAGATAAGGAACTTGATTCCAAACCTGGTATTAATAAAAAAGAAATGTTGAAAGCAATGGAAGGACATAT
This sequence comes from Bacteroidales bacterium, assembly GCA_003157015.1. Taxonomy (GTDB): domain Bacteria; phylum Bacteroidota; class Bacteroidia; order Bacteroidales; family VadinHA17; genus LD21. The sequence continues at coordinate 575 of PMIJ01000144.1, read as the reverse complement.
ATTGGCAGAAGGACAATTAATGGGGAGATATAAAAGATTTTAAAGGAAAATGTCTTGATAGCTTTATCTGGGAAGAATTTTAAATCATTGCAGGTCAAATCTTTTCTATCAATAAGGACTGGAAAAATCCTTTTTTCAAATTACATGCAGAATATTTGCCAGGAAGTTGATAAGTTGATAATTGCAGGATTTATATTAGAATTGAAGTTGTTAGCAGCTAAATGATTTCAAAAAATCACGCATTAGTTGACCAAAACGTGATTTTAATATTCGAGCCTCATTTAGAATCTGAAAGTTAAAGTTCTGAATAACTGTTTGATTATTTATTCACAAGAGTTTGTATATTTATTTGATTATGTGTGCGTTGAAAAATCCATCACCACTTCCGTCAATATGAAATTTAAAGACCCCTGCAAGTTATTGACTTACAGGGGTCTGCGTTTGAAGGTTATGGTGCCACCAACATTTTTTTGATTTGATTTAATTGTGCTTATTCTATCGGTCCGAAAAAAAGGACTACTATAATATAACAATTATTTGTTTGTACATGGTTGGAAAACGCGGGTATATTGACC
>PMIJ01000074.1 GCA_003157015.1 Bacteroidales bacterium | reverse complement strand
GACTCTTTTATTTACTTTTCACGATTTAATAAAGGATATCAAATTAGATTATTACTTTAACTCTTAACAGACTGCTGATGAGAAATTTTTCACTGGATAAAAGTAAAATCAAAGTTCTATTACTGGAAGGGATTCATGAGAATGCCAACCTGTTTTTCAGGGAAAATGGATATACTGATGTGGAATGCCTTAATGGAGCTCTATCAGGCCCTGAACTGGAAAAAAAATTACAGACTACACATATCATTGGTATCAGAAGCCGTACCGAACTTCGCAAGGAGATTCTGCACAAAACTCCCAAACTTTTTGCGATAGGATGTTTCAGCATAGGTACTAATCAGGTAGATATTCAGGATGCCAAAATGCTTGGTATCCCCGTATTTAATGCTCCGTTTTCAAACACACGTTCGGTAGCAGAACTGGTAATTGCAGAGTGTATTATGCTCATGCGCGGTATTCCTGAAAAAAATGCCCTGGCTCACCAGAAAATCTGGAGGAAATCATTCAATAACTCGGTGGAAGTAAGAGGCAAGACCCTTGGTATTATTGGCTACGGACATATAGGTTCACAGGTTTCAATTCTTGCCGAGAACCTTGGAATGAACATTATCTATTATGATATTGAAAAGAAACTCAGCCTTGGAAACTCCAAACCCGTATCATCTTTAAATGACCTTTTAAGAGCAGCAGATACTGTTACCGTTCATGTTCCTTTGACAGAATTAACAAGGAATATGATCTCAACTGACCAGATTGCAAACATGAAGAAGGGTTCATGTCTGATTAATGCTTCGCGCGGTGATATTGTTGACTATAAAGCAGTTGCAGAAGGGCTCAGGTCGGATCATCTGGCAGGAGTTGCTGCCGATGTATTCCCGAAAGAGCCATCATCTAATGATAAACCTTTCGAGAACGATCTCCAGGATTTCAATAATGTGATTCTCACACCACACATTGCCGGCAGTACACTAGAGGCGCTGGCCAACATCGGACTGGAAGTGGCTGAAAAGCTGGTAAGATATAGTGACACAGGATCAACAATCGGAGCTGTTAATTTTGTTGAAATTGCACTTCAGGCCAACTCCTCCAAACAGCGCTTTTTGCATATTCATAAAAATGTTCCCGGTGTTCTTGGGGAAATAAACCACTATTTTTCTTCAAGGGGCATCAATATTTCAGCAGAATACCTGCAGACAGATGCCGACCTGGGTTATGTAATACTGGAGACTGACAGTGAACTGGGTGATTCAGTTCTGAAAGATCTCAAGAATATACCCCATACCATACGGGTCAGGATTTTATATTAGACCAAACCTTCTCTGTGGCTCTCTGTGAACCCTCTGTGTACCTCTGTGTAACTAATAACTAAGAACTTACACAGAGTTGCGCGAAGAAGCACAGAGGAAATCCCTTGAGTCAAAATCTTACTTCGCACCCGGAGGGCAATTCTTCTTTAAATAACTGGTATACAGAGTTGACAGGTGCGCAAAAGTTCCTTCTCCTTCGGAAATACCATGAGTGCGATTAGGATATGCCATGAACTGAAATTGCTTATTATACTTGATCAGTTCGTTAAGAAGCATCTCTGCATTCTGATAGTGAACATTGTCGTCTCCTGTTCCGTGGATATAAAGCAGGTTACCTTTCAGGTTTTTTGCATACGTGATCGGTGATCCTTTTACATAATCCTCCATATTCTCCTGTGGCAATCCCATATAGCGTTCCTGGTAAATATTGTCATAAGTAAGCTCGTTGGCCACTGCAGCAATTGCTATACCGGTTTTGTATATCTCGGGGTACTGGAACATGAGATTCAAAGTTGCGGAACCTCCCCCGCTCCATCCCCAGACTGCAATTCTATCGGGATCTACGAAATTCCATTTAAGGATTTCTTTAGCGGCCATTGCCTGATCGTGAATGTTTATCTGTCCTATTTTCCTGTAAATAGATTTTCTCCAGGCGGCTCCTTTCGGTGCAGGAGTACCCCTGTTGTCGAGCGAAATATAGATATAGCCATCTTTTGCCATATCTCCCAAATAGAGAAAGTTCCTGAATCTGCCATAAGCATCTTTTACTGTAGCCTCAGCCGGTTCAGTGTATACATAAAACACTACAGGATATTTCTTTGTAGGATCGAAGTTCAAAGGTTTAACTATCCATCCATCCATTTCAACACTATCAACAGTTTTGATTTTGAAGAATTCTGCAACAGGTTTAACCTTAAGTGAATCGACCCTTGCTATAATACTCTCTTTCTTAGTCAAAGGTTTCAGATTTGCCACAGTGATGAACTCTCGTGAAGGTCGTATAAAACTGTTCGAGAAAGAATGAACTGCATATTTCCCATTAGGTGAGAAAGAATAACTATGAGTCCCTTTTAAAGATGGCTGACTGACCAGTTCAGCGTTTCCTTTACCATCAATCCTTGTCCGATAAAGGTACTCCTGGGTGGCATTATCGGGTGAAGCCATAAAATAAACAAATCCCTTTTTATGGTCGACATAAGTAATATCGGTAAAATCCCAATTGCCTTTGGTTACAAGTATTTCGGGTTTTCCTTCAAGCGACACCTGGTATAAATGCCTCCATCCGTCTTTTTCAGAATCCCAGAGAATACTTTTTGTTTCATTCAGCCAGATAAATTTATTCGTGAAATCAATGGAATAAGGATTTCCCGGCTGATAAATATCAACCCAGGCGTTATCTGATTCTTCCTCGATAACCCTGGAATTACCGGTCGCCGCTTCAGAAATATATAGTTTGCTGGAGTTCTGTTTACGGTTGAGTTGCTGTATAAGCAGATTATCAGTGGAAGGAATAAACTCCACTCTTACAAGATAGTTTTGAGAGGGGTCGCCGGGTATATTCAACCATGTAGTTTTTGAATCGGCAAGGGTTACCACTCCTACCCTGCAGGAAGAAGGCTTTTCTCCGACTTTAGGATATTCTATTGGAATCACCCTGGAATAAATTGAATCAGTGTTATTTATAAGATAAAATTTTCTGATTTTGCTTGCATCTATCTGCCAGTAGGCAATTTTTTTGCTGTCGGGGCTCCATCGGAATCCGTCGCGGCAGGCAAATTCTTCCTCATAAACCCAGTCGAATGTGCCATTTATAAATGTCACAGAACCATTTGTAGTCAGGGCCTTAATTTGTGATGTTCCAGGCTCCTCAACATAAATATTGTTTCCGCTGACATAGGCAACCGAATTTCCATCAGGTGAAAACTTGGCGAACATTAATGATGATGCTGGAAGTGTTTTGCCCAATTGACTCAGTGTTCCTGTTTTCCTGTCAAACATCCAATAGTCGCCTTTTGAATTCAGTCTCCAGACTCTTTTTGTATTTGTAAACAACAAAACTTTTTGTTGGTCCGAAGAAAAAGAATAGTAATTGAATTGTAGCGGACCTGTATCTCCTGCCGGAGTAAGCTGTTGTTTGGATAATATTACCGCCGGCTTATTATCGGGTAGTGTATACTGAATGAGTTCGTTTTTTTCTATCCGATAATAAGAATTACCATCAGCTGACCATCTTATATCTCCGACCTGAGAACTGGCAACCAGAGTAACAAACATGATCACAGCCGTGATAAAAAAGACTTTTAATCCGGACCGGTTTTTGATAAATATTTCGGAATTAAACATATTAAAAGGATTTAAATTTGATCGACATATATTGAGGGTTAACAAACTGCTAAGATGGTTGTTTCACGAGTATTTTCTATTGACCGATTTAATGCTCTCGCTCTCCAGAGGATGCCGTGGTGCAATAATTGAAATCTCACCCCTTAAGACATTGAACAGTTCCGGCAGCTGATCGAGCCCGGAGCGAAGAAGAAATCTCCCAATTCTTGTAATACGCGGATCATTTTCATACTCAGATCCGGCACCTTTTATGTCAGATTCACGGTAAAAAATCTTCCTCTCGGCATTCAGATACATTGTCCTGAACCTGAAAACTTTTATCTGGCGTCCCCTCCACCCGACTTTGGAAAGTTTGCTTATTATCGGACCACGCGATGTAATCTTTACCAGAATGGCAAGTGCAATCAAAACAGGTGATAAGACAACTATTGCCATAAGGGCTATGTTAATATCTGTTGTTTTCTTTATTGCCAGGGCAAAAGTATTATTCGGAATATTAATAAAACTCAGGAATTTCCCCTCAGCAATATCTGTTTTGACCGCGCTGGTAAGACTTGGCTTGGGAACAGAAGATTTTAGCCTGAACGTAACTCCCAGATCTTCGCATGTGCTGAGTATTTCACGAACATTGGCGGAATCTGGAATCTCTTTCAGGTAGAGTACCTCATCAACAAAATCAACTTCTATCAGATCACCTATAATACCTGTAAACTTTTCAGGAAGTATAATTGAACTATTTTCATATTTGGCTTTAACCGCTGGCGATTCTGTAAATATAACTACAGCTCTGTATCCTAAGGTTCTGCTTGACAAAAGGTTTTCAATATAAGGCATCGAAGAATCGTCAGCAATTATTATAACAATAACATGATTGTGCCCTTTCTCCCCGAATCTTTTAAGAATATTATAAATAAGTATCCTTCCAAAATATAACAAAATGAAACCAAAGAATGGAATTTCCGCAATGAATAGTTTGTGAACAGAATACAATCTGAAGAAAAAATAAAAAATTGTCAGAAGATAGAATACCGCAATCGATGACTGCATGTACAACAAAGAGAGAACCTTATACCTTTTTGTCTGGATACCTGTACTTCTTACAAGGTACTGTACCAGAAGCCAGAAAGGCAGTATCACTATAAAAAGCAGCAATATGTTATTATCGGTAAAAAAGAAATCTTTCTTTTCAAAATAATTGACAAGATAAGAAGCCTGGAATGCCAGCAGGATAGCTAAAACATCGATGGAACCCAGGAAATATTTCATGAGATTCCAACTCTTCATATCAGGATTTTTATGAAGCCAATAATAATTAGTAAAAACATCCATAAACCAGAATGCTTCGTTTCAGGGGTTATGTGTCACAAATTAAAATTGTGCACAATGTAGCGAAAGTAATAATTATTCTACAGACGGCTTGTCCTTTTGTGTGCAAAAATAAGTGTGCCCGTTAAATTCGGTAATATCAACAATTTTAAAACCAGTATCCTCAAGAATGAACTGGACAGTTTTTTTTGATAAAGATTTGTTTGTTTTTGAATCAATTAATCCGTAAAGTATATTTAAAAATGAATTCCACGGGCCAGTTTCAGCCCTCGAAGCAGAGCCCGGTTCTTCATTTCTGTCAATATATTTTTTTACAGATAAAAAACCATTTTGATTTTTATTGTCGATAAAACTGCCAACGAAGTAACATTTATGAGGCAGAACGGAATAAATTGTTCCGAGAAATTCATTAACGTTTTTTATATTATTTAATTTATTCAGAGTGACTACTGTTTTGATATTTTTCAGATCCTCAACTTCGAAGTAATAATGACGGGATGATGTCAGGATTAAAAGATTATGACTTTTTGCAAGGCCTAACCAATCAAGGTAATTATAAAAGTCCTCATGCCCTTCTTCGGCAAGTTCTTTGAAAACCGTGCTGATAGCAGGCTTTTTAGCTAATGGTGACTTCTGTCGGGACGACTTTCTATCTTGTTGATTATCAACGTTTTTATTTTCCTTTGATGATGTTTTGTTTTTCATAAATTATTATCCTGTCAGTAAAATAAAATTATGAAAGAAGTCGGTTCTTTTATATATGACAAGGTTGTGTTTTGATAAACGGAATGGCGAAACAATTTTATTTTCACTTCAAAAGAGATGATTATCCAAGATATATGACTGTTTATGTATGAAAAGGCTGAATTGGTAAAAATCAATTATTTCTTAAATCATATTTTTATAGTAGGTTATACTATTTTATAGTAATATCTTTAATTATGTTATTAATATTCAGATATATATGTTTTTTATCAATTCCTGCAGGTTCCTAATTAACTATTTCTGGCAGTTTGACAAGTGCAGGAAATTTTTTGACTAAACAACTTATTATTAGGTTTACGGTAAAATGAACCATATTCTAAGCTTCAGGGTTCAACAATTGAACTTAAAATACCTTTTATTTGTAGTTATATATTGAAAGACTGGGTTATTCACATTTGAAAAGTATAATTTTGCACGATAAAAAAAGAGTATGGAACAATGCCAATAAACATCCCGAATAATCTGCCTGCAATCACCATCCTTAAGAATGAGAACATTTTTATTATGGATCAGCAAAGGGCTTCGCATCAGGATATACGCCCGTTGCGAATTGCCTTTTGTAATTTAATGCCGCTTAAAATTGTTACAGAAACCGATTTTATCAGAGTTCTGTCAAATACCCCGTTGCAGATAGAACTTGATTTTTTCTATATGGATAAACATGATTCAAAAAATACAGCCAAGCAACATTTGAATATATTTTATAAAACATTTGACCAGATTAAACATAACCGTTATGATGGCCTGATAATTACAGGAGCTCCAGTAGAGAATCTCAGGTTTGAAGAAGTTGATTACTGGAATGATATTTCCGAGGTAATGGAATGGAGCAAAACAAATGTAACAAACACTCTGCATATTTGCTGGGGTGCGCAGGCAGGACTTTATCATCATTACGGAATTCAAAAATATCCGCTGGAAAAAAAACTATTCGGAGTATTTGAACACAAGATCTCAGATAATAAAATACCGCTATTCAGGGGTTTTGATGATACATTCCTGACACCTCATTCGCGTTACACTGAAAACAGGATTATAGATATTCAGCAAAACCCGGGTCTGACATTGGCTGCATGGTCAGAAAAAGCTGGTGTTCATGTGGTTATCTCAAAAAACAGCCGGCAGATATTTGTCACGGGCCATTTTGAGTATAATTCAAATACTCTCAAAGAAGAATATGAACGCGATCTTTCAAAAGGACTTCCTATAGATTTACCTGATAACTACTTTCCCGATGACAATCCTAAAATCCGGCCGATGGTCAGATGGAGGGCGAATGCAAATCTGTTTTTTGTAAACTGGTTAAATTACTACGTTTACCAGGAAACACCATATGACTGGATTTGATTATAGAGTTCTGAGGTGTTGTTGTATGGTCTCACTCCTGTTTAATATACGATGACATCTGTATATCTCCGTAATTCCTCTGTGTAACTCTGTGCATCCTCCGTGTAACTCAGTGTCAGTTCTTATTTTTTAAGTACTCAGAGTTATAGCAGGAGATTATCTACTTCCGGCCATGTATAATAACCTGAAAAAAATCAACGTGATACCACAACTTTCCATAGAAATAACAAAGCACGGTCATTGCTATAAGGAAGGTTAATAATAATCCGAAATATTTACCGCCAAATGATTTTCCTGATCTGACTGCCCTTAAAGAAATATCTTTAACCCAGCTTTCAAGCTTTGCAAAAAGAGGATAAAGTATCACCACGGTGACTGCCATTCCGAGGAAAGTAAAAGCTATCGGTTTATAATGGTTTTTATAGCTTATCATATACGCAGTAATGGAAGTTGCGATTAGATTTACAGTGAGGATGGTGAGCGTCATTACAATAAAGAGGCTAAAAGAGATATGCAACCCACTGCAGGATGAAATACCTGGCAGATTATCTTAACGGTATTTCTTTTTTATCAAACCATGTTTCAATCGAGTAGGAAGTGAGTGATT
>PMIJ01000088.1 GCA_003157015.1 Bacteroidales bacterium | reverse complement strand
TATTTACGGAAGAAAAAGATAAAAATGGAAATGTTGTCAGATAGTTGCTATTTGGTTCGTATAGGGGTGTCACATGCGGGGAAAAGTCAGTATTTATACCAAGATTATAGGTTATAAAAAATTAAAAATAGAGTACCGAAACGCAAGTATCCAGTACCTTATAAAATAGTTATTTGATATATTAATTGTCTGTTTTTTAAATACATTTGTAAAAACGAATAAAAACTATGGCACGATTTACCAGAATAGACGTCATTCTTAAGATGCGGGAAGCAGGCATTGTGCCTATATTCTATCATAAAGATCCTGAAATATGCAGAAGTGTAATCAAAGCCTGTTCTGACAGCGGTATAAAGGTTTTTGAATTCACTAACCGTGGCGATTATGCGCATGAATTGTTTGGGGAGCTCAACAAATGGGCAGAGAAAGAGGTACCGGGATTAGTTTTGGGTGCAGGATCCATAGTGGATGCCGGAACAGCTTCATTATATATACAGCTGGGTGCAAATTTTATCGTTTCGCCTGTACTTAATACAGATATGGCAAAAGTATGCAACAGGAGAAAGCTTTTGTGGATTCCGGGTTGCGGAACTATTTCAGAAATTAGTTATGCTGAAGAACTTGGAGCCGAGATAGTTAAGATATTTCCCGGTTCATCCGTTGGTGGTCCGGATTTTGTAAGAGCTATAAAAGGGCCTTGTCCCTGGACAAGTATTATGCCGACCGGCGGAGTTGAACCCACACTTGAGAATCTTACTGAATGGTTTAACGCCGGAGTTACATGTGTTGGTATAGGTTCAAATCTAATAACGAAAGAACATGTTCTCAAAAAAAACTGGTCAGGACTTACCAAAAGAGTCACTGCAGCAGTAAAAGTTGCCCGAATGTTCCATGTGGATTAATTCCCCGGCGACTTATATAATTCTACGTTGGAGATAAGCGGACATGCTTTTGATTTACTGATAGTTACTTTTATTTCTGAAGTTTTTACCACAGGAAACTTACGTATTATCTTGTGGCCGATTGTTGTTCCGTCAATTATCTGGTTCCAATCACCGTTAATAAGCGCTAAAACTTTAAATTCCTGAACTCTTTGTCCAAGTTTAATGTATTCCTGAATAATGATCCTGTTTACTTCCATCTCTTCACCAAGTTTTATTGATAATTCACCAGATGTTTGTAAATCGTTAGTGGTCCAGTACGTTTCCGGATTTCCGTCATTTATGTTTGATGCTTCAAATCCTTTGCCCCTGCAGGACGTGGCAACAACCTCTTTCCCTTTTGCAATATCCGTTTTAAACTCCTCCTTCAGCAAATCCCGGAACGCCAGGAGTGATTTTATATCCTTTTCATTCAATAATCCTCTCCTGTCAGGTGGAACATTCAGCAGAAGATTACTGTTTCGTCCCACAGAAGAGTAATAAAGTTCCAGCAGGTTTTCAGGCGACCTAACCAATGAATCCTGATTCTGGTGATAAAACCAGCCCGGACGTATTGAAACATCTACTTCGGCCGGCACCCAATAGTTCCCGTCTTCATGACCTTCACCAAGGATTTTAGCAAAATCGCCTCCCGGGTACATCTCGTCCTTTTTAAGAAGACACCAGTTGGTCAGGCTACCCAGGCCACTCTCATTGCCTACCCACCTGATATCAGGTCCGGCATCGCTGAACATTACAGCAGACGGCTGCAACTCCCGTACTATCTTATGTGTATTTGTCCAATCATAATAGGTTTTATTATCAATTTTTCGTGTCTCCCTGGCGCCACCATAATATCCGTCTCCACCGTTTGCCCCGTCAAACCACACTTCGAAGATATTGCCATACTTGGTAAGTAATTCCCTGAGCTGGTTGCGGTAATAAGTCAGATATTCAGGAGTGCCATAAAATGGACTGTTCCTGTCCCATGGAGACAGATAAACTCCCAGCTTCAGTCCATATTCATCACATGCCGAACGCAATTCTTTTAGTACATCTCCTTTACCATTCCGCCATGTAGAATTTTTAACGGAATGATTTGTAAATTCTGATGGCCACAAACAGAACCCGTCGTGGTGCTTGGCAGTAATAATTATACCTTTCATACCAGCATCCCTGGCAACTCTTGCCCATTGCCGGCAATCAAGTTCTGTCGGATTGAAAATGGATTCATTTTCATCGCCGTAACCCCATTCCCTGCCAGTGAATGTATTGACCGTAAAATGGACAAACATATAATACTCCATTTCATGCCAGGCCAACTGCCGGGCGGACGGCACCGGTCCAAATGGTTCAGGTGGTTTCACTGTTGAACCAGATGAAGCTGAAAGATCTTTAATCCAAATACTTCTGAATTTTACCAACGATCCATGTCCCAAAAAACCGATATGGCCGGTTCTATTTTTTAACCCGGGATGCTCCTTATGATCCATTGTGCCATTGTCTCTTGGTCCCGATATATCACCATCGACAATAGTTGTTCCGTTAAGAATGATCTTTATATGATCTCCTTTAGCAGTCACTTCTTCATAATTCCATTCTCCAACCGGCTTGAGATAACCTCTTCTGGCCGGAATAACCCCATAAACTGATCCTTGATACTGGTAAGGGTGAAGATTAGCATAGGCAGTGTCAGAATCGTCGAGTATTTGAAGTTCCATACCTACATATGCAGCATCACCTGTAAGCGGGGCCCTTATACCAAGGCCATTATTTGCAGCCGGCGTAAGTTGAAATTCAAACCGTATAATAAAATCGGAGTACTCATTTTTAGTATAAAGATTGCCTATACTTCCTTTTGACGGAATTGTGACAATCAATCCGTTTTCGACTCCGTATGCAACCGTATCTCCTACCCAGCCGTGGAGGTTTATTCCGTTAAACAACGATGTAAAACCTTCACCGGTACTGAGCTTACTTAATTCTGACAGTATTTCATTCTTACGATCAGCACTCAAAGCGAATGGCATGATCTTTCTGAAAAGAAGTAGTTTTTGTTCATCTTTCAGATCAGTGGATCTTATCAAGCTTACATAATTCTCAAAAGCCAGCCCTTCATAGGTTTTGTCGCCTGATGCACATATCTCATACAGTGCTGTTAATGCTGAATAATCATGCCATTCTGAAAGAATTTTAAAACACACATCACGGATTTCAGGATTTCCATTTTCAAACTGGTCAAGAACGGTTTTCAATACTATTGCTGGCTGATTTCCTCCTAATATATGAAGTTGCCGTATAAAAAAATCTTTTACACCAATATCAGTTTGACGGGAGGCAAAACTGATACAAACATTTTCCCACATTGCTCCATCGCTTCCCATATTCTTCCCTGAGAGAAAACCGGAAAAGTTTTCTATGGCAAATCTGGGGCTTGCATCATTTCCTGCTCCCACAGGAATGACTTTGTCGCAAATCATTTTTAATCCCGATTCTCCCAATGATAACATATCACCCATAAGCCTTCCTGCCATCTGCTGATTGCTGGAAGGCATGCGTGAAAGCAGGTCTGTCACTTTCGATTCGACAGTTTTTCCATTCTGTGCAAAAGTCTCCCCGGAGATTATCAGGGAAAATAACCCGAGAAGAATTAGATTATGTATTTTCATATTACAGATTTTTCACATTACTCTGCAATATCCAAGTTTTCAGGTCAAAATACAAATGGAAGAAGTTCTATTTCTAGAAAACAAGCAAAAGACCTCCGGTGTCAGGCCATAGGCAACAGGTGTTTTTTCCTGCTGCCAGATGCCTGAAGCCAGGCACCTGTAAAAAAGAACCCCCTTCGAGCTGAATTGAAGTTCGTGAACAGAAACTTCACTACGAAGGGGGATAAAATGTTCCGGAGCAGTTGGGAAAATGGGGAAAGGGGAACCCCGGAACAGAGGAAAATCAAACCTAAACCTGTCTACCTGTCTTATTCATTTATTTTCAGTATTAATTCAAGGCTATCTATTGTTCGTTTATTCAGTTTTGTCATCATATCACCGTTTTGAATCTTCTTCACTATCACTCCTGCAACTAATTCTGCATCCTTCCTTGACGAAAAACCGGAACCAGAATTCAAAAATGGTATCCTGGTATAATTCAGGTAAGGCTTGCTATTCACTAATATTGTATACCCCCATGTTGAATCAGGATTCTGAAATGAACGAAAGGCCACAAATGCAGTACCAATTTCAGATAAATCTGTCTGCGGCATATTTTCTGGCAGAGTTTTATTTATATCACTCATTTTATTCCTGCAACCAGGGCAAAAGAGTAAAAATCCTGATAATAACAGCATAGAAATTGATGTAATAATAATATAGGCATTTTTATGACCACTTTTCTGCATCAACTGACTCATCAAAATCACTCTTAAAAATAGTTTGATCTTCTGAGAAAATTTACAAATCGGTTCACTTTTGTACGAACCGTTAGTTTTAATGTATATAAGTAGAATCTTACTGGATGAATAAGAATGTTTTTGAAATGAAAAGACAGGCTTTTGACCTGTCTTTTTCAACAAAAAAAGAAATATTAAGATCGAAATATATAATTTATCTCCTGAGACTGTAAACAGACACTGATAAAAGGTAGATCATACAAACAATCAGAATTGACATCCCGAATGCAACGTTGCTAAGATCACTTATCCAGCCAATCATCAATGAGTAAAACCCATTATTATGACTTCAAAATTGTTGTTTTCCTTATTTATTCAAAAGAAGTATAGGTTTTAATTCTGGCTGAAACAAATGTCAGCAGATATGCAACGCAAAACAGGAGTACAAATAGTGCACCAGACTGGCCACCAACAAAATCGGAAGAAACACCCATAATCAGAGGAAAAACAGCTCCCCCAAAAATACCCATTATCATTAGTCCCGAAACCTGGTTATGAGACGATGGCTTTTGTAAAAGTGCTTGTGAAAAGATAACCGAGAAGATATTAGAATTGCCCAGTCCAAACAGTGCAATACCAGTGTACATTACAGTTTTATCGGGTATAAACAGGCATAATATACCAATAAGGATCATGCTTGCACTTACAATAAAAACTTTCTTTGCAGAGAATTTAGCCAACAAACCTGACCCCAATAAACATCCGGCGGTACGGAAAATAAAATAGAAACTTGTTGCATATCCTGCATCGGCAAGGTCAATATGCAGTCGTTCCATAAGTAGTTTTGGAGCAGTAGTGTTGATACCAACATCTAGTCCCACGTGAGCCATAATGCCTAAAAATAACAGTAAAATGGTTCTGTCTCCAAGTAAAGAGAAACACTCAGTAAATGTGGCTACTTTAGTTTGGATATTTTTTTCTTCAATTTTAGTAAAAAACAGCCATGCGAAAACAAAAAAGCATATTGTTAAAAATACTGGGAACATAATCATTCTCCAATTTAAAAACCTCACAACAGCCCATGCAGCTAAAATTGGAGCAACAAATGAGGCTATTGCTTTTATAAATTGACCAAATGTCAGTGTGCTTGCCATCCTTTTCTTATCAACAATATTTGCTAACAATGGATTTAATGAAACCTGCATCATTGTATTACCTATACCCAATAGTGTAAAAGAAATTAACATTGAGGAAAAGGAGTAAATAAATATTGGAATGAGTAAAGCCGGAAGGGTTACAATTAAACTAATCAGCACAGTGTTTTTTCTGCCAATTTTATTCATTAATAATCCTGTAGGCACAGAAAATACCAAGAACCACAAGAAAACCATTGAGGGCAATAAATTTGCCATTGTGTCCGTAAGGTGAAAATCAGCTTTAACATAATTAGTGGCTATGCCTACTAAATCAACAAAGCCCATTACAAAAAATCCAATGAGGACCGGGAGTATTTTGGAGATATTTAATTTTTGTGTGTTCATAATAAATTGGTTTAAAGAATATTTAGAGTTTAGGAGCTTGCTTGTAGGACAAACTGTTTGTTTGGCATCGTGTGTCGCTAATTTTACATCAACGGTAGCGCGTGCTGAACTGACTTCCAGAAATTATCATCTAACAGAAATGCGCTTCCAAGAAGTGCAGCATCCTCTTTCAATTTTGAAATAGCCACTCTGCAGAAACAATTCTCCTTTCTCAACCTTTCTTCAAACACCTCTCCAAAAAGATTGTAGGCATGAGATATATTTCCTCCGATAACCAGTATTTCAGCTCTGAATATTTTAAGCCAGGGAGCAAGGAACATGCCTGCATTATCTCCAAAATCGATAAAGAGTTCTCTGACCTGCTTATCGGTTGCAGCAAGAGCGGACAGTTCTTTCACTCCACTCAACTCTTTACCTGTCAGTTTATTATACCTTGAAAGCAAACCACGGGTAGAAAAATAATCATCAGCAATTCCATCTTTATAAGGAAGATGATAAATACAGCCTAATTTTGGCACCTCAGGTCCGTCGACAATCGGTATCCGGTCACTTATGAATGCAGATCCGAATCCAGTGCCAAGAGTTATTGAGAGCGATCTGTTAAACCCTGAGGCACTACCTTGCCAGGCTTCCCCAACAGCAAATGATGATGCATCGTTCATGAACCTTATAAGGAATCCGTCCTGAATGCCGAGGTTTACTGATACAGCATCACTTATATTGATCCCGTACAGATTCTCATATTTTGCGACACCACGGATATAGCTTATCCCTTTCACGTAATCAAAAGGACCCGGCATTGCGAAGCCTATGCCTTTAACCTGTTCACGGGGCACTTTCTTTAATACGGACGATAACGCCTCGCTCCAGGCACCGATTATAACATTTGCCGGAGCCTGGTTGTCAACCGGTCTTTCTGTTAAGGTATCCCTGATTATCTTACCCGAGAGGAGATCGATAGCGGCACAACTAATATGACTTCCTCCTATATCTGTGCCTATTGCGATTTTTTTATTCATAGAAAAGGTAAATATGCACTCCTGTTAAACTTACGTAAAACTGCGGTTGAAAATATCTAATTTTGTTATCAATGCAAAATTTATTAATGCATTCTTAAAATCTAAAATTAACAAGCCGTCTTTTAAATGAAAATCACAGAAATTTGAAATATTGGATTTGTCCCGGATAGAATGATAGACAAAGTTGGTTAATTGAACCAATATCGGCCTGTAGATATGAGTTAATTAGGAAAATTCATTTCCCTGATTTTTCTCATGCAATTATTGATTTTTAAGTAGTAAATTCGAATAGGCTATTTACTTTATGGTTTGGAGATTCCAATTTTCTCTTTGCTACTTTCGGAATTCCAGGCGTTGCGAGGAATCTTTATCGTTGCTTTCTTAATATCCGATACTTAAACAAATTAAAATAAATCATCATGCCAAAAATAACAAAAGAAGATGCACTTCTTTATCATAGCAGAGGCCGTCATGGCAAAGTGGAGGTCATTCCCACGAAACCTTATGGCAGCCAGTTTGATCTCAGTCTGGCATATACCCCGGGTGTGGCTTATCCCTGTCTTGAAATAGAGAAGAATGCCGAAGATGTTTATAATTACACAGCAAAAGGGAATCTTGTTGCAGTTATATCGAACGGAACAGCAGTGCTCGGCCTTGGTGATATTGGTGCAATGGCGGGAAAACCCGTTATGGAAGGCAAGGGCCTTCTTTTTAAAGTTTTTGCCGATATTGATGTATTCGACATCGAGGTAAACGAAAAAGATCCCAAAAAACTTATAGAGTTCTGCAGACAAATTGCACCAACATTCGGGGGCATAAATCTTGAAGATATTAAATCTCCTGAATGTTTTGAAGTTGAAACCGAGTTAAAAAAAATCCTGGATATTCCTGTATTTCATGATGACCAGCATGGTACAGCAATAATATCTGCCGCCGGACTGTTGAATTCGTTGGAAATAACCAACAGAAAAATTGAGGATGTGAAGATGGTAGTGTGTGGTGCAGGGGCTGCTGCTATCTCATGTTCAAGATTATATGTTTCCCTGGGAATCAGAAGGGAAAATATCGTGATGTGTGATTCAAAAGGGGTAATAAATAAAAATAGAAAAGACCTTAATAAATATAAGCAGGAATTTGTTACCAGCAGGGATCTTGATACTCTTGAGCAGGCTGTTAAAGGGGCTGATATATTTCTTGGACTCTCTGCAGCCTGTATGATGTCAAAAGAAATGCTGGCTTCAATGTCAGATAACCCTATTGTTTTTGCGATGGCCAATCCTAATCCTGAGATCTCGTTTGAAGATGCAATGGCAACCAGGGATGATATGATCTTTGCTACAGGAAGATCAGATTATCCTAATCAGATTAACAATGTCCTGGGATTTCCATTCATATTCCGCGGAGCACTGGACGTAAGGGCCTCAACAATTAATGAGGAAATGAAGCTTGCTGCATCAAAGGCTCTTGCTGCGCTCGCTAAAGAACCGGTTCCTGATTCTGTTCTTAAAGCATATAATGTTGAAAAACTACTCTTCGGTAAAGAATATATAATTCCAAAACCAATTGACCCGAGACTTATCTCCTGCGTAGCACCGGCAGTTGCCAGGGCCGCTATGGATAGTGGGGTGGCTAAATACCCGATATCCGATTGGGATGCATATAAGAAAAATCTTGACAAAAGGCTAAGCGTTCATATAAAGAAGATCGCTGAGTGCAGTGGAATTTGATAGATAAAAAGGACAGTCCTAAAAGATTCATTTAATAAATCCTCTGTATCTTTTTTCTTTCTGCGATTTGCCTGCAAACTTTCTTTTCGTACATTGAAAGAATTAATTCTGCTATTTCCTGAATTGCGAAAGAGTTCCGGTTGATCGTAGCATCGAAAAGATAATCGATGTTCAAAGGCTTTTTATCAAGAAAGGTCTGGATAAGATTGAATCGTTTTTCATCGGTATCGACAACATATTTTTCAGCAGTTTCAATATTCATTTCCTTTTTTCTCATCACATTTTCAACCCTCCAGTAAAAAGGAGCAACAAGCCTGATATGAAGTGCATCCTGTATTTCATGAGCAATAGAAACTCCTCCCCTTCCAACCAGAATAATGAATCCTTCCTTACATATTGACAGGACAACATCCCTGATAGCTTTTTTTACTCTAAGATCGCTTACAAATCCACCTGAAAAAGCCATTATCATTTCCGAAATGTTTGATAATTCAATCCCTTTATAAAAATTTTCAACACGCTGAGTATCCGTATTCAGCTCTTTTGCAATGGCATATATAATATCTTTATCTACCCACTTCCATTTCGTTAAGCCAAATTTATGATTTAGTTCATCAGCCAGGATAGCAGCCACCTGCCTTGCATCACAACCGGTTAACCGGGAAATGGTAATCACCGGGCCATCCTCAACAGGAGCCTTTTTTAATATCGACTCTCTGTAACGACCGTCAAAATAATCAAAAAACTTTTCCATTTCTCTTTCCTCCTTAAATTCATAGTTATTAAATACGTTGAAACAGAGTGCATTATACCATTGTATATCTGCTACTTATCCCGTATGACCCACGGATGAGATTTGTAAGGACCCCAAGAATTTAAGCAAGAATTATTAACTCTATAATTTACAAAAAAAAATCGATTAGATAAAATTTAGATCCGAGGGAGTAATCCTTAACTTTATATTAAATAAATTTGTCTAATTATTTTTAAATAAACATTTGAAGCGGTTTTTTAATGAATTATGGTGTAACAAACTTGTGATGAAAACTATTCGGGCGAAAATATCCGTGATACTAATTGCGGTTCTGATTACAGGAAGCTGCAAGAAGAATGTTGTTATAAATGAAAAACAGGCAATTCTTTTTCAGGTTGATTTTGTAAACTATGCAAGGGAATATGTTCACAGCGGATTCATAATAGACAACCAGGGAAGGATCCTGACTTATAATAATCCTCAGACATGGAATTTCCCGGATAAAGATTTTATACTAAAAGAAAACCAGGTTCGTGAGAATCTCAGATACTGCCTGAACACAGGAAAGAAGATTACAAAAGAGGAGCTGGAAAAATACGCCAGTCATATTAAAAACATCTCTTCGAGCGAGGTTACTGCATCAAAAAATGTTTCAGCTGATGAAGGATCAATCGAGTATATCTGTTATCAATTCCACGAGGATTCAGGCATTTATAGAGGTTTTCTGATAAAAACGGAAGGTGATTTTACTCGTGAAAACCTTAATTTCTTTGCCAAGAAGGTAATTTCCTGGCTGAAAAATATTAATGACACCCTCGTGAAAAAATAAAATTAATGAATTTATTCTGACTATTGAATTCAGCTTTTTCCGGGAATCTAAACACAGCTGGATTTTGAATTTTCTGCAGATTTTATTATATCTTTACTTCACAAAACATTCATCTCGCTAACTATTTAAATTATTCATCATGGTGATAAACGTTTTTTCCCAACCGGAACTTTTTTGGTTCATTCTGGGTCTGGGACTGTTTCTTCTGGAATTGGTCGTACCTGGTTTTTTCATTTTTTTCTTTGGTCTCGGCGCCTGGGTAACAGCACTTGTTTGCCTTATTGGAAAACCCGGCACCAACCTTCAGATAATAATTTTTGCAGTAAGCTCTACTCTTTTACTTCTGGCTCTCAGAAGGATAATTCAAAAAAAGTTTCTGAACAGTAAAAGCACTCAATCTGACAATGTTGAAGATGAGTTTACAGCAAAAGAGGCACTCGCAACTACCGATTTTGGAGGAATGAAACAGGGAAAAGTTGAGTTTAAGGGAACTACCTGGACCGCTGAATCTGAATCGGAAATTAAAGAAGGTCAAAGAGTTATAATTATAGAAAAAGATAGTTTTAAATTAATAGTTGAACCTAAAAAATAATTAAAATGGAAGGATCGAGCACCACTTTTATCCTTGTTGGTATAATCTTTTTAGGATTTATCCTGATTGTATCAATGATTAAGATTGTTCCGCAGCGAACTGCAATTATTGTTGAAAGGCTGGGAAAATACAGAGCGACATATACAGCAGGTTTTCAGTTACTTATTCCCTTCTTCGATAAGGTTAGATACAGGCATACACTTAAAGAACAGGCAATTGATGTTGCTCCACAGATTTGCATTACCCGTGATAATATCGCAGTTGAAGTAGATGGTATCCTTTATCTACAGGTTCTTGATGCTCAGAAAGCTTCTTATGGGATTGATAATTACAGATTTGCATCTATACAGATAGCTCAGACAACGATGAGAAGTGTAATAGGTAAGCTGGAACTCGACAAAACATTCGAGGAACGTGAAACAATTAATGTCACTATTGTTGAAGCCGTAGATAAAGCCAGTGAACCCTGGGGCGTAAAGGTAACCAGGTATGAGGTCAAAAACATTTCACCTCCTCAGAGTATAAAAGATGCCATGGAAAAACAGATGCGGGCTGAAAGGGAGAAGAGAGCAATCATCGCTGAATCGGAAGGAGCAAAGCAGGCAAAAATTAATGTTGCAGAAGGAGATAAACAGGCCCTTATCAAAAATTCGGAAGGTGAAATGCAGAAGAGAATTAACGAAGCTGCCGGGCGTGCATCTGAAATCGAGCAACTTGCAAAGGCAACATCAAATGGCTTGAGAGCAATATCATTAGCAATATCGGAAGAAAATGGATTGAATGCAGTTAACCTCAGGATAGCTGAGCAATATCTGTTGGCATTCGGAAATCTTGCCAAAACTAATAACACATTAATTATCCCATCAAATCTTACTGACATTGCAGGAGCTATTGCAACTGCCACTTCGGTGTTTAACGAGACTAAGGATAAGAAGAGGTAGCCTCTCCCTAAATCCCTCCCGTAAGGGGGAGGGCCTTAACTAATTAACAATATGACTCGCCCCCGTCTCTCCTGGGAGAAGGGGGTCGGGGGGAAGAGGCAAATAAAGGCCAACCCGGCAGTCTGGCACCTTCGCTAAAATAACCCACAGGGCTATTTCTTAACGCTCGGTTCCATGTTCAGTCCTCTTGATGATCTCGTTCTGGAGGTCCTCGCCAAGGTCGTTGAAATAATCGCTGTAGCCTGCGACACGAACAATCAGGTCCCTGTACTTCTCAGGATGACGCTGAGCATCTTTCAGTGTTTCAGCACTGACAACGTTAAATTGGATGTGATGGCCATCGAGACTGAAATAGCTTCGGATCAAAGCCGTAAGCTTTTCATAACTATCCTCATCTTCAAAAAATGAGGGAGAAAACTTTTGATTCAACAGAGTGCCTCCTGTGCGCAAATGATCAATTTTGGAGGCTGATTTAATTACTGATGTTGGTCCGTTATGGTCAGCGCCCTGGAATGGCGAGATACCTTCAGAAAGAGGCATATGAGCATTCCTCCCGTCTGAAGTTGCAGGTATTACACTGCCAAAATAGACATGCGACGTAGTAGGCAGCATATTAATCCGATGAACTCCTCCCCTTGTGTTGGCTCTTCCGTTTACTGCGTCATAATAAATCTCGAATACTTTAACTGCCAGCTGGTCAGCATAATCATCATCATTCCCGAACTTGGGTGTATTATAGATAAATTCATTTTGAATCTCTTCGTAACCTTGAAAATCTGCATCCAGAGCCCTGGTTAACTCGTCCCAGCTGATTTTCTTATTATCATAAATATTATATCGGATTGAGGTCAGCATATCAGTGATGCTCCCGAGTCCGACACCCTGAATATACGATGTATTATATCTTGCTCCGCCATTATTATAATCTTTGCCCTTCAAAATGCAATCTTCAACGAGCAACGATAAGAATGGTACCGGCAACCAGTTTGCAAAAGTTTTTTCAATCACATTATTACCCCTGATTTTTATGCCGGCAAAGTACTCAACCTGCAATTTGAATGCCCCAATAAGCTCATCAAAATTCATATAATCACCGGCAAAACCGGTTTTAAGTCCGATAAAAGTGTTTGTCCTCCTGTCGAATCCATTATTGAGAGTCAGTTCAAGAATTTTCGGAAGATTGAAATAACCCGTCAGCCAATATGCTTCAGTGCCAAATGCACCTGTTTCAACACAACCTGATGCTCCTCCGTTCCTGGCATCCGTCAGATTCTTTCCCTGCCTTAGAAGTTCCTGGATTATAGCATCAGTATTGAAGCAGGAAGGTTGTCCGAATCCTGTTCTGATTATGTCAAGAGCTTTATGAACAAACCTGTCAGGACTCTTTTTTGAGATCTGCACCATCGAACTGGGCTGCAGTATTCGCATTTCCTTTATGACATCAAGGAGAATATAGGACATCTCATTAACAGCATCTGTCCCATCTGGATTTACTCCTCCCAGATTAATAAGACAGAAATCAGTGTATGTATTGCTTTCACTTGCGGTAATCCCCATTTTGGGTGGTGATGGATGGTTGTTGAATTTTACCCAGAAACATCCCAGCAGATCATCTAATTCACTTTTTGAAAGCGAACCAGAATCTTTTTCATTTTTATAGACACGATACAGATGCTGGTCAAGTCTGCCAGGATTAAATGAGTCCCATGGATTTAATTCAGTTATTACACCAACATGAATGAACCAGTAGTGCTGGAGCATTTCGTGAACAGTTTCCGGTGCATGTGCCGGAACTTTCCGGCAAATCTTTGCCATTTTTAACAGCTCTTGTTTCCTTTCAGGATTAGTTTCATCATGAGCAAGCTTTTCAATACACTCGGCATGACGCTGAGCATACATAATGATAGTATCGCATGCTATATCCATTGCCTTAAGCTCCTCAAGCTTATCAAGTGCATCATTATCGTTGAAAAAATCAAGAGCCTTGATTGACTCCTTTATCTCTTCCTTTACATCAAGAAAACCCTTTCTGAACATTCTGTATCCCAGTACTGTATGTCCGGGGGCGCGCTGCTCCTGAAATTCAGTGAACACACCGGCATTGTATGCATTTAGCCAATCTGCATTCATAAGCGACATTATCCTGTCGCGATTGCTCTTCCCTTTCCAAAAAGGAATGATCTCATTTTCATAGATGCTTTTTACCTCATCATCTACCTTGAAAAAGACCTTTTCCCTGGAATTGAGAATCTCAAGATCCTGCAGGGAATGAAGACTAATCTCAGGATAGGTCGGTGTCTCTTTTGGGACAGGTCCCCTCTCTCCGACGATCAGTTCGCCTTCATTAATGCATATCTTCTTGTTTCTCAGCAGATATTCAAAAGCCTTTGCCCTTTTTACCGGTGCCGACAGTTCACGGGCTTCATCACTTTTATAAAACTGAGTAACAAGCAGGGCTCTTTCTGCGCTTATTTTTTCGACTGCATTAAGACTCTGGGTTCTTAGTTTTTTTACTCTTTCTGATAAAATCATAAATTGAAAATTATTGAATTCAAATATCATGTTTTCTTCCTTCGTGTTCCATTGTGATATCATTTGTGTTTCTTAGTGGTAATAAAAAATTTAACCACAAAGGCCACAAAGAGCTGCACAAAGGTTCACTAAGGCATATTCTGGAGCATAATTTCATAATTAATCTCATCCTCCAATCTTTACTTTAATTCCTGTCTCCATGAAAAGTTCTTTGATTTTCCGCATTTTCCCCTCATCAGGTGGTATTATACCTTCCATCAGGTAAGGAAAATTGAATTTCTTATATTTTGAAGAGGCTGTTTTATGGAATGGCAGTAAATTGATCCTTTTTAATGAAGCGGTTTTTGTTGAACTAATAAAATTTTTCAATCGCTCCAAATGATCAGTATCATCATTAAAACCCGGGATAACCGGAATTCTTATCATTATGTCTTTGCCTGATTCAAGCAAATGCCTGTAATTTTCAATAATTCCGGTATTAGAAACTCCAGTTGATTCAATATGTTTCGCCTCATCAAGATGCTTAATGTCGAAGAGGAAGAGATCGGTGAACGGGATTATTGATCTGTAATTATCTGCAGATGAATAACCAGATGTATCAACAGCAGTGTGATAACCGTTTTCTTTACATCCTTTTAAAGCTTCGAGAAGAAACTCAACCTGAAGCATTGGTTCCCCGCCTGAAAATGTAATACCACCCTTTGACTGATTAAAAAATACTTTCTCTTTATCAAGAATTTCCAGAATGTCTTCAACTGAATAGTATGTACCAACCTCTTCATTTTTACTGAATTCTCTCTCCCCTATCTTATTGGTTTGGATTACCATCTCTGGAAACGGTGATATACCTTCCGGGTTATGACACCACCGGCATTTTAAAGGACATCCCTTCATGAAAAAAGTCACGCGTATCCCCGGACCATCATGGATCGAATATTTTCTGACGCTGAAAATTAGACCTTTCATCTTAAGAAAATTGGTAGAAATAGATTGAAATGAATGGAAATAATCCGAAAAGATATCTCCCGAAAATTCAAAATGGGATTGTGATCAGAAGTTGTAGAACATGAGACAACAATATAGCCTTCTGCCAAGGCGTTGCATCATGAAACGAAATCTCAGTTTTGCTATCATGTTATGTTGTAAGATGGGTGCAAGTTAAATATTTCTGATGAGTATGAGAAATAATCCGAAAAAAAGAGAACCTGAATTAAGTCTATCACATGAACTTTACAACTTTTACTCAATAATTTCTTTGACTTAATTATCTATATACCTGATACATAGAAAATTTTAACATATGATTAACAAAACATTAACAAAAATCGATGCAACAATTCTTTCTATAAAACGTCTCTACATAGAAAGATGACAAAAAAAATAAATGAACATTTTAATAGGTTAATTTGTTTTAGATATAAAGAAAGATTAGAAAATAATAATTTAACGATAATTTTAACTTCTCTACAATCGCCATTCGGCGACTTCAACGATCAGGTTTAGGTTAATTAGAGGAAAGACACCGCCCGGTGTCTTTCCTTTTTTTTGTATTTTATACTTTTTTTAATCAAGGCGACTGGCAGGTTCAGCTAATTGCACAAAAGTCTGATTGATCAATCTCAGGATATGTGTCTCCTCTGCAGAACAAGGATGTTGTTCTGGTAAAAGATTTATATTTGTACTCTGAACTTATCGCCAATCCAATATGAGAGTAAGGCCAGTTTTCCTGTATCTGTTGTTATCTTTTTCTTCATTTTTCCTTAATGCAAAAGAGCTTGCTCCGTCAGCCGTCAAAGGGATACTTGATCTACGGGAAATCAGTAATCCTGAACATTTCATTGTTAAACTTAACGGAGAGTGGGAGTTTTACTGGAAAAAGATGCTGCGCCCGAACGATTTCACAGAAGGTCATTATAAACCTGATTATTACGGAAGAGTTCCATCCTATTGGACCGACTACCCTGCTGGATCTGTAAAAACTGAAAAGTTCGGTTATGCTACATACCGGTTAACGGTTCTTCTGCCAAAAGGATTTAACAAACTACTGGCAATTGATCTTCCGGTATTTGACTCTTCATACGACATCTACCTGAATGGGAAATATCTTGGAGGAAATGGAACTCCGGGGAAATCTGCCGAGGAGACTAAACCCGAATACAAAAGAAATTTTTTCAGAATTGATCCTGATTCAGATTCGATGAATATAATAATAAATGTTTCGAATTATGATCATCGTCGGGGCGGATTCTGGCTACCTGTAAAGTTAGGAACATTCAGTGAAGTACAAAGACAGCTGGCAAACAGCTGGGCAGCAGAATGGTCCGTGATAAGTCTGCTTTTAGGATTCTCACTTTTCTTCCTCTTCTTCTTCATTATCTCTCCTAAAGAAAAGATCATGTTTTTTTTCAGCATGACAACTATTGGACTGGCTTTACGGCCATTATTCACTTCCCATTATCTAATCCTCAACTTCTTCAATATGGAATGGGACTGGATAATAAGAGCTGAATATACCGGTCTATTTCTGATCCTGGTCGGATGGGTCTGGTATGTAATGAATCTTTATCCCTCAAAATTTTTCAGAATGATTGCCTGGGGCATCACGATATTTTTCTCTCTTGCATTTTTAGCTACACTTTTTCTACCTGTTAAGATATTCAGTTACACCGCAATTATTTATTATCCCGCAATGTTACTGGTTATCTTTTACTTGTTATTCATGAGCTTCAGGGGATCGTTGAAAAAAAATGTGGTCGACATTGCCTACTTTTTAGCATTTATACTCCTGCTGGTCGGGGGATTGCACGATATGAGGGTATCTCTTGGCAGATCAGATTCTACAATCGGATACTCCCTTACTTACATAATAGTTCTATTTGTATTCATTCAGGCAGTAATTTTATTATATAAATGGGTAAGAGGATACCTTGATAAGGAAAAACTCCAGAATGAACTTGAATTCCTGAACAGAAATCTTGAGCATCTTATAAACGAGCGAACACTGGAACTTAAGACCAGAAATGAAGAAATTGAAAAACAAAACAGTATGATTGCACTGCAAAACAAACAGTTATCTGATACCATACAACTTAAGAACAGAATCTTTTCAGTTATCGCTCACGACCTGAGAAGTCCGGTAGTGAATATCCTGTATATGCTCAACCTTTTAAAAGAAAAAGAGTATAAAGAGAAATACGATACTTTTGCCAACTCCAGCATTCAGTATGCGCAGCTTGTTATCAGCCTTCTGGAGAATATGCTCGTCTGGGGAAGAGATCAGGAAGACAAAATAAAATTTTCTCCTGAAAGACGCGATCTTGCAGATATTATACTCACAAACTTAAGCATATTCAAAGAGACATCCGATAAAAAGGAAATTTCAGTCAATTTCACTCAGATTGGAAATTCAAATGCATTCTTTGACAAAGATCTGCTTGATATTATTATTAGAAACCTGTTGTCGAATGCAGTAAAATACACACCACGAGGAGGCAGAATAAGCATCCTTCTAAAAGATAAAATGCAGAACGGAGAATGCATAATGCTCAAGGTATGCGATAATGGTACCGGTATTCCGGAAACAAAGCAGAAATATCTATTCACAGCCACAGAAATTGAAAGCACACCAGGCACTGAAAATGAAAAGGGAACCGGGATAGGCCTGAAGTTGTGCTATGAATTGGTACAAATCAATCAGGGAAGTATTGTTGTTGAGAGCAAGGAAGGTGAAGGAACCTGTTTTATAATTATTCTCCCGGTTGCAAAAGGAACTGTCCAGAAGGAAAAAGAAGAATAGTTATTCGCTTACAAGATCCGAGAGTCCTTTTTTATTGACAATCGTTATAAGTTTTCCCTTCGCTGCAATATATCCATCTTCTTCAAGCTCACCAATTGCTCTTGCCACAGATGGTCGTGTTACACCAAAAAAATCAGCCAGGTCATTTTGTGTCATACCAAGAGTAATTGATGTCCCGTCTTTTCCGGATTTCGACATGATGAAATTGACAAGCTTACCCTTTATTGTCTTAAAATTCAAAAACTTTATTTTTTCAGAAAGAAACTGGGAACGGTTCGAGATCATATCAAGTAAGTTCACCAGCAATGCATTATCTTTCATTAATAATTTAAGGAAATCGGGCTTATCGATAAAAAGCAATTCTACATCTGAAACAGCCATTACATTGACAGGAAATTTGTTCCGGTTTCCAAACATGAATGCTACAGCAAGAGCTTCAGGTGCAGAAATGTCCTCGATTTTTATTACATGGCCCGCCCAATCCGTCATTTCTCCCTTAACGGTACCTTTTACTACAACGATCAGTGAATAAACCGGTTCTCCACTCTGACATATCATCGAACCTGTTTTAAATTTTTTAATCCTGTGTTCAGTATCGCTAAGAATTAATTCAATTTTATCAGGAGATATTCCTTTGAACAGGGAAGAATTTGAGAGAAGAGAATAATCCATGTTTTTCTTCAAAAGTAGTAAATAACTTCCTTAACGAAATATACTCACCCCCTATTGTTTTTTACCTCATCCCCCTTGCCCCCTTCTCCCAGGAGAGAAGGGGGTAATCTATAATATGTTAATGATTTAAGTCCCTCCCCCCTGGGGAAGGGATTTAGGGAGAGGCAAAAAAGCTGTACGGGATTAAGGGGTGAGCATTTGAATCGTAACATTTTTTCATCTATTTTTGATCCTCTAAAAATATATTTAAATGAAAAAAACTATAACACTGGTTTCAATATTGATTTTTTCCGTTTCACATTATGCCTTTTCGCAGGATGAATCTGACTCAAAATTGTTGAAACAATTTCATGCCATTCAAAGCGAAGAGATGATGACATGGATGCAGAAGCTTTGCTCTCCGGAATTTAATGGCAGGCTGGCCGGCACACCCGAATTTATAGCCAGTGCCGAATGGGTGGCTGGAAAACTAAAAGAATGGGGCATTAAACCAGGAGGCGATAATGGAACCTACTTTCAATGGTTCAATTTCCCATACACAGTTGTAAATGATATTGGCAGCTTAACCCTGAATCTGATCCAGTCAGATGGAACCGTAATAAAGAAAAATTATACTTACCCGGAGGAATATTATCCCGGAATGAATTCCGGGAGCGGTGAAATAACCGCTGAAGTTGTTTTTGTCGGATATGGCGTCACGGCCCCCGAACTTAATTACGACGACTATAAAGGGATTGATGTAAAGGGGAAAATTGTATTGATGAACAGGGATGTACCTTACACCGATCCAGGAAACCCTGAATACAAAAAATGGGTGAAATATTGTTATCATCAGTATAAACTTGAAAATGCGGTGAAACATGGTGCGGCCGGTATGCTTTATATAGATGGAGCTCTCGCAAATCCTAATATTTCGTATGATCCTTCAATTATTGTTTGTGGAATAGGACCTCAGCCTCTAGCAGATATTTTTGCCGGACTAAAAACTACCAATAAAGATATTCTAGCTAAAATAACAAAGACTTTCAAGCCTGCCTCTTTCACCACAGGCAAGAATTTTACGATCAGGGCCAATACCACAAGGCATCCTGAAGGAAAAGCCTGTAATGTTATCGGTGTAATAGAAGGTAATGATCCTGTCCTTAAAAATGAGGTTATCATCATAGGCGGTCACCTCGATGCGGTTGGAAAGGCAGGAAAGGTTGTGAACGGAGCGCTTGACAACGGAAGCGGAGTTATAGATATTATGGGTGCTGCCAAAGCAATGGCACTCTCCGGGATCGGATTGAAAAGATCCGTTATGTTTCTTTTTATTGGAGGAGAAGAAGGAGGGCTGGTTGGAAGCACCACTTACACTGAAAGGCCCCTGTTTCCAAAAGACAAAACAATTACCTATATCAACTTGGACATGGTTGGTAATGGAACGGGATTATCGGTAAGTGCAGGAAGCCCTTACAAAGATCTATTAAACTATTTCGTTCAGGCAGATAACCAGTATATTCACCGGACCATCCAAACCTCTGCTCCTGTACCAGGAACATTTTATGGCAGGCCAAGAAGTGATGGTGTCGTTTTCAGCATGGCAGGATACAGGACAATGGACATTGGAACAACAGGATCGGTCAAAAAGGTATATTATCATCTCCCTGGCGATGACCCTGACGGATTGACCATCGACATCATGGAGGATGTTTCCAAAATGGTTTATGTAGCTCTCACAAATATGGCAAATGATATTGAACTTCGGCTGTAGTAGACTCCTGCTCATTACGCTTTAGACTTCTTTAACCCTTCCCATAAAACAAATAATGATTTGAAAATATTTTCTTATTTGTAACATTTGTTACAATTCATATAATTTTATTTCTTCAGTTTTGCAGAAGAAAACTCATAAATACGTACAATATGAAAAGGGATATTCTGAAAATTGATGAGAAACTTTGCAATGGTTGCGGCAAGTGTGTTCCAAACTGTCACGAAGGAGCGCTTAAGGTCATTAATGGAAAGATAAAGCTCACAAGTGAATTAATGTGTGATGGACTTGGCGCTTGCATTGGTCATTGTCCCGAGGGAGCAATTACTATTGAAACCAGGGAGGCTGACCCATTTAATGAAGCACTTGTATTAGAATACCAAGGTCATGAGAGCATTCTGCAACATGAACATGAAGGAGGCGGCTGCCCGGGATCGAGAGCAATGGTTATTGAGAAGCCTTCATTGCAGAAAAATGTCGGATCATCACCAGATCAGCAGTCTGAGTTACGCCAGTGGCCTGTACAGCTGCATCTGATCAACCCTAATTCATCATATTTCAGGAAAGCGGATCTATTAATAGCTGCCGATTGTGTGGCTTTCTCAATTGGCAATTTTCATGGTAACCATCTGAAAGCCAAAACTCTGGCAATTGCCTGCCCAAAACTTGACAACGGAATTGAATCCTATATAGAAAAATTGACTGATCTGATTGATATTGCAAAAGTGAATACGATAACAGTGATGATGATGGAAGTCCCATGCTGCGGAGGTCTGTTAAATATGGTGAGAAATGCTATGAAGAAAGCTTCTTCAAAAGTACCGGTGAAGAAGATTATTATTGGAATTAACGGAGATGTGCTTCTGGATGAATGGGTTTAACGAAAAAACATGAAAAAAATTGAAAATTCTAAACATTGATATACGAAAATGAGATCATATATTTTGTTTATAGAATATTCTGAATTTATTATAACTGATAATTAATATGTTATGCTGTCGAAACAGATGATAAATATCATAATAACAATTATTTAGATTGATTCTTACAATTGAAATTAATATATTTGAATCTTTAGTTTTCAATTCAAAAAGATACGTTTTTTACGTAATCAATACCACATTCTATGGCTTCTAAAGCAATTCCTGACAGATCATCTTCTTCTCGTATTTTTCTGGGATTCGATATAGGGTCTGTCTCTCTGAATACTGTGGTTATTGATGAGAAAAACAATATCCTTGAAGAACACTATGATTATATATATGGCAGACCATTTAATGTCTTGAAAGACAGATTATCCTCTCTGATGGAAAGATACACCGATGAATCGATCAGAGGAATAGCTCTCACAGGTACCGGTGGAAAACTTGCTTCCTCGCTTATCGGGGGAGTTTTTGTAAACGAAATAATTGCACAGGCGACATCAACGGGAGCTCTGTATCCGGAAGCAAAAACAGTTATAGAAATTGGAGGAGAAGATTCCAAATTAATAATTCTGGAGAAAAACCCTGAAAACGGGCATTCACGGCTTGTCGATTTTGAAATGAACAGCATTTGTGCTGCAGGTACAGGATCATTTCTCGATCAGCAGGCCAGAAGAATTGGTGTACCAATTGAAAACGATTTTGGCGCAATGGCTCTTAAATCTGTTGATCCACCCAGGATAGCAGGACGTTGCAGTGTTTTTGCCAAAAGCGATATGATCCATCATCAGCAAATTGCCACTCCGTTACATGATATTGTCGCTGGTTTGTGCTTTGCCCTGGCCAGAAATTTTCGCAGTAATGTTGCAAGAAGTAAAGAAATACGAAAACCTGTTGTCTTTTCCGGAGGAGTTGCAGCAAATACAGGTATGATCAGGGCTTTCAGAGAAACCCTGAATCTCATTGATGGAGACCTTATAGTTCCTACTCACCATTCTGCTATGGGAGCCATAGGCGCCGTCTATTATGCCCGTGATAATAAACTCAATATGAACCATTTCGAAGGAATTAATAAACTTGAGGAATATCTTGCTGGTACATCAACAAAATTTATAAGTCTCCCTCCTCTTAAGGAATCCATGGCAAAATATTGTAAAGTGGTTTACGGTGTCAAAAAAAATAAAGAGAAATTGGCTGTCTATCTGGGACTTGATATAGGATCATTGAGTACGAATGTTGTCCTGATAGATGAAGAACACAGGGTTGTGGCCCGTCGTTATCTGCCAACTGCCGGCAAACCACTTGAAGCTATCCGTAAAGGCATGACAGAAATTTTCGAAGAAGTGGGAGAAGATATCATTGTGCTCGGAGCTGGTACGACGGGTTCCGGTCGTTACCTAACCGGTGATTTTATTGGCGCCGACAATATTGTCAATGAGATAACTGCACAGGCCACCGCAGCAATTGATTACGATCCTACCGTTGACACCATATTTGAAATCGGAGGACAGGATTCCAAATACATCAGCATTGAGAATGGGGTTGTTGTGGATTTTGAAATGAATAAGGTATGCGCAGCCGGAACAGGCTCATTTCTTGAGGAGCAGGCTGAAAAACTTAATATTAATATTGTTGAGGAGTTCGGATCTATGGCACTGGGTTCCGATAATCCGATAAAACTGGGAGACCGATGCACGGTATTCATGGAATCGGACCTTAATTCATTCATGCAAAAGGGTGCAAGAAACGAAAATCTTGTTGGGGGGCTCGCCTATTCTATCGTCTATAATTATCTGCAAAAAGTAGTAGGCGACAAACGGATTGGAAATAAGATATTCTTCCAGGGTGGAGTCACAAACAATAAAGCTGTGGTAGCTGCCTTCGAACAGGTAGTAGGGAAAAAAATAATAATACCTCCACATTTTGATGTGACAGGGGCAATTGGTGCCGCCATCCTTGCCAAAAGATCGATGGAAAAAGGTCAGAAAACAAGGTTCAAAGGCTTTGGAGTAAGAAATGTCACATATAAGGTCAGCAGGTTTGTTTGCAATGGTTGCACAAATCATTGTGAAATCAGCAGGGTAAAAATAGAAGGTGAAAAGAAATCACTTTACTATGGAGGACGTTGTGAAAAATATGAGACAGATGACAGAAAGAAACTGAATAACAATATTCCAAACCTTTTTACAAAACGCACTGAAATGCTGATGGATGGGTTTGTGGAAAAAGAAACCCGTAATTCAACCTCCATTGGGATTCCAAGAGCCCTGATGGTGTTTTATCAGCAATTTCCCTTCTGGAGAACATTCTTTGAACAACTTGGGTTTACTGTTGTAATATCCAAAGAGTCTGACAAAGCACTTGTAAATAAGTCATTAGAGACTATTACCACAGAAACATGCCTTCCGGTTGAGTTAATGCACGGACATGTTATTGATCTCATCGAGAAGAACGTTGATTATGTTTTTCTTCCTTTCATCGTTAATGCCAAACAGAAGGAAGGAAATCCTACACTTAACTCCAATTGCCCATGGATACAGACATATCCATTCATGATTAAGGCCTCTCTCAGGGGAAAAGTCGATGAATCAAAACTTCTTATGCCCACTTTGCATTTCCGGTTCTTCGAGAGAGCTCTGATGGGCGAGATGACTTCATATTTCAACAGAAAATTTGGGATCAGCAGGAACGAAATAAGGAAAGCAGTTTATAAAGCCGATGAAGCTCAGACCTCATTTGAAAAGCGTCTTATAGATTATGGCAAAGAGGTATTTAATTCAATACCTGCAAACTGCCGTCCTGTAGTACTTTTGGGAAGACCATATAACGGTACCGATCAGCACCTTAATCTTGGGCTTGTTGAGAAGCTTATAGGCCTGAACGTAATGCCAATACCGCTGGATATGCTTGACCTTTCGGAATACAATATATTTGCAAACTACAGGAATATGTATTGGCCCAATGGTCAAAAGCTGATCGCTGCAGCGCAGCTGGTAGCAAAAAACGATAAACTGCATGCTGTCTATCTAAGCAACTTCCGTTGCGGACCCGACTCATTTATCTGGCATTATGTTACTGAGGAATTAAAAGGCAAGCCCTTTCTCCATCTTGAGATTGACGAACATTCAGCCGATGCAGGAATGGTGACAAGAATTGAAGCATTCCTTGATAGTCTTAGCGGATCGGAGAAAAATGAGAAAAAACAAGTTACAATCTTCAGACCGCGGCCCAGCCCGGCTTCACCACAAAAGGACAGAACATTGTATTTTCCATATATGAACGATAGCGCTTACATGATTTCCGCTGCTGCCCGCAGTTGCGGTATCCCTTCAGAAGTGCTCCCGAAACAAACATCTGAGGATCTGGCGCTTGGACGAAAATACACTTCATCAAAAGAGTGTTTTCCCATGATATGCACAACAGGCAGTTTTCTGAAAAAGCTGATGGAACCGGGTGCAGATCCATCAAAAATGAGCTTTTTTATGCCCGATCATAACGGACCGTGCCGGTTTGGTCAGTATAACCAATTTCACAGAATTCTTTTCGACAGACTGGGGTTTCAGAATGCTGAGCTTATTACGCCTTCAAATGATACATCTTATGAAGATGTTGCTGGCGAGCATGGTCAGAAATTCAGGATAAGTGCATGGAAAGGGTTTGTAGTCGCCGACTTCCTCCATAAGCTCCACAGGGAAACCCGGCCTTATGAGCTGAACAAAGGAGACTCGGACCGGCTATATGAAGATTCACTTTCAAAACTGATAAAATGTATTGAAAACGGATCAAATGGTCTTCATAAAACACTAGTTGGGATTACCTCAGATTTTATAGCCATAAGGGTTGATAAGAGCTGCAGAAAACCTGTAGTTTCAATAATCGGTGAGATTTTCATGCGCGATAATTCTGCCTGCAATGGCAATATCGCAAAAAGGCTGGAAGACCTTGGCGTTGAAGTCATTGTAGCTCCATTTTCTGAATGGATAACATATTCAACATACCGTTTTGCACGCGACAGCAGATGGAAAAACGATAACAGAGGTATTATCAAATCAAAAATTCAGGGAATAGGCCAGGAAGTAATTTCAGCTTCACTTCTCCGCGGTATTGAAAAATTTACTGATCATGAAAAAGATGTATCGCTTCATGATATGCTAAGTCTATGTAATAAATATATTAGTCAATTCTATGACGGTGACCCGGCTGTATCAATCGGAACATCTGTAGCACTGGCTCAGCGAGGGATTTCGGGAATCGCTGCAATTCTGCCATTCACCTGTATGCCGGGAACTCTTGTGTCTTCCGTAAGTGATACTTTCAGGAAAGATCATAACAATATTCCTTTTATCAATATTGCCTTTGATGGACAAGACTCTGTATCAATTGATACCAGGATGCAGGCTTTTGTTTTTCAGGTGAAGGAGTATGCCATGGCCCGGAAACGGGTTCCGACAGGTCTGTAAAGACAAAAGATAAAAGTCAAGAATGTTGTTGGTTACTGGTTCCTGGTTCTGAAAGAAACAAGCAACTAACATCTAGCAACATGCATCAAAACAATTAAATAAAGATCCTGAATCCAAGTTCATTGAGAATCTGCCTGACTTTTTCAGCTCCACCTTTCAGTTCCACGGTATATGCCGGAAACTCCCTTCTGATTGGATAATCACCTCTCAGCTTTTCAAAATCAGGAGGTGACAGCCGGAGCCGCATACTATCTTCATCTATGTTATAAGTATGGATCACAGCTTCCCTGACAATTTCTTCTTCTTGCTTATTATTACAATCAATTGATATATAAGGAGAAACAGGAAGGGGGATATTTAAGGGATACCAGTTTTCCAATGGCAGATTAAAATATCTGCATAAGGAATTGACAACCATTGCAGTACCATTAGCTTTACCATCCGTTGAATAGCCTGCAATATGAGGAGTGGCAATATAGGCCTGCTGCATAAGTTCAAGATCGATATCCGGTTCATTTTCCCAGACATCTATTACCGCACCATCCAGTTTTCCGGCATAGAGCATTTTCTTCAACGCATTGGTATCTGTTACTTCACCTCTTGAAGAATTGAAGAACCAGGCACCCTGCTTAAACCTTCCAAAAATCTCTTCATTAAAAAGATGATAAGTAGTATCTTCTCCCGCTATACTCAAAGGCACATGAACTGTAACAATATCAGAGGAAGACAAAACCCTGTTAAGGCTATGAAAATTCTTTATGCCTTCCGATCTAGCCCGAGGCGGATCATTCAACAGTACATTCATTCCCATTCTTCTGGCAAACATTTCAACCTTTGATCCGACATTGCCAACTCCGATTATTCCTAATGTCTTGTCCTTCAGGTTAAAGTGGAACTCTGAGGAAATATTCAATAGCGCTGCAGCAATGTACTGCTGAACCGATGATGAATTACATCCCGGAGCATTGGTCCATCTGATATTCTTTTTTTTACAATACTGTTTATCTATATGATCAAACCCTATAGTAGCAGTACCAATAAATTTAACACTTGTCCCTTCCAGAAGGTTACTGTTGCATTTTGTTCTTGTACGGGTCAGCAATGCATCAGCCTCCTTCAATATTTCTGCGTTAATCAGATTGGCTGGTAGATAAACCACTTCTGCATAAGGTTCAAGAGCTCCCTTAAGAAATGGAATTTTATCGTCTGCAACTATCTTCATCTCATTTCATTTATTGTAAAAGCTAATGCTTTTCATCTATCTGGCTTTCAGTTTGCCATTAATTGCCTTCTTGTTGATTCTCTGTTCCTACTCCGCGGTTTTTAGCATAAGCTCCTTTTTAGTTACACAGAGGGTCTCAGAGAATACACAGAGATTCACAGAGTTTAAATGACCATTCTTTCATCATTCTATTAATAAAAATCTCTGAAGCTCTTTATAAAGTTTCTGTACCGGCAACCCCACTACATTGAAATAGGATCCATCAATATGACTGCAGGCAACAATACCGATCCATTCCTGAATTCCATAAGCTCCCGCCTTATCATAAGGCCTGTATCTCTCGATATAATAATATATTTCTTCATCTGAAAGAGAGTCAAAAGTAACTTTTGTTGAGTCAGAAAATGTAAATTGTTTTGACTGAGAAAGAAGCGACACACCTGTGATAACTTCATGTGTATTTCCGGAAATTTCTTTCAATATACGAGCTGCATCATTCCTGTTGACAGGCTTACCAAGTACCCGGTTATTGCACCATACGATAGTATCAGCGGCTATAACTATCTCATTATACGATATTTCATTTTTAAAAGAAGCTGCCTTTTCATGCGCTACATATCTGGCAATCTCTTCACCGCCAAGACCTTCGGGATAAGTTTCGGAATATTCCCTGGTTACAACTTCAAATTTAAGACCAAGTTCCTGCAATAATTGCTGTCTCCTGGGGGAGTGCGATGCAAGGATTATTTCATAGTCGTTGAGTTTGTCAATAATCATCAGAAGAGATTCCAGGTAAGTATTGCTTTAACCAGAACAGAGTAAAGCACACCGGTTAACATTACAATTTTCATCATCCTGCTGGCACGATGGAGCTGTTTCTGTTCATTGCCCACAAGCAGGGAGTAAATGACATACAACAATGGCGCAACAATCAAAACATTAACATAGATCAACGTTATGGTATCATTTATAAAAAAGTGACATACCAGGTAAAGCAAAACTATTGTTATGATTATCAGACATATCGATACTATTTTTGATGAAAGTACTCCTATAACTACCGGAACAGTATTTCTTCCATAAGCTATATCGCCTTCAAAGTCTTCGATATCCTTGATTATCTCGCGTATAAGATTAGTCAAAAAGGCAAAAAGGGCAAATCCTCCAACCCAGTAAATAATAATGTTTATATCAGGTAGCCTGATAGCATTCAGCGTATAAAATTTATATAATGCGGGCCATTCATAAAAAACTACAAGCATAGGAACCAAACCTGTAAGAATCGCCACTATAATATTCCCGATCAAAAATTGTCTTTTGTAACTGGCAGAATAGAAGTACAGCAAACCTGAGACCACCAGGAACAGCGTACCAAGCCATATATAACCGGCTTTATAGGAAAGATAGAACCCTGAGGTTACGCCGGCAATATTAAAAACTGAGTGCCACATTATGGCCTGACGACGAGGTATTTTGGTACCTACAATTACTTTTCCCTTGTTTATCAGATCAGTCTTTATATCAAAATAATCATTAATAACATATCCGCCGGCTGTTATAAAGACTGTGGATACAATCAATAAAATAAAGTCATACCATGGAAATTGGAGAGTCATCGGTATTTCTTCCCCGCTTCCTTTTATTAAAATTACTCCGATCCTGTTGATTACAGGAGCAAGAACTGCGTATCTCATCAGCACCATTGTGAGGATCACCATAAGGAGATTCTGCCATCTTATCAGCTTAAGGAAGTCTTTCATAATTTACCATGTAAAAGCGTCTGAATCCATCCACTTATTATGTAATCGAAGCACCTGTTCAATGACATCCCTGGCGCAGCCTTCACCCCCTTTTTTATCGGATATATACGAAGAGATCTGTTTGATTTCACTGTCTGCGTCAGAGGGACACACCGGAATACCTGCTTCCTTCATTACTTCAAAATCAGGAATATCGTCGCCCATAAATAAAACGTCTGATTTATGGAGGCCATGCTTCTTAAGAAAACCTTTAAAATCGTCAAGCTTATTCCGGCTTTTAAGGTAAATATCACATACTCCCAGTCTTTTTAACCTCTTCTGATAGTCCTTTGAACTACTTCCCGAAATAATACCAATATGATAGCCTTTTTTCATTGCAAGCTGGAGAGCATACCCATCGCGAAGGTTGACAGTTCTGTTAGGCACACCAAAGGAATTCAGGCTTATCGTCTGTAATGACAAAACACCGTCAATATCAAAAATGAAAGCTTTTACTCTTGCCAAATCCTCTTTAAAATTAGCCATTATAATTGCTTGTTTCTTGTTGCTTGTTGCTTGTTGGTTGTTTCTCAGATCAGAACCAGCAACCAGTAACCAGCAACTTTAGTAACTTTTGTTTTTACTTTTTATAGTATTCAATAATTGACAGTGTCATATCATTGTAAATCTTTTGCATCTCTGGTGAGAAAGATAGTAATTCCAGGTGTTTTTTAATAGTGTTCTGATCATTTCTAACAGCAGGTCCTGTCTGCGAGTTTTCCGGCCCTGAATCGATCGCTTTTGAAAATGTCTCTTTAATTAACTCTGTAAGTATATCAAAAGTAAAACCCGCTCGTAAAGCAACGTTCTTACTCAGGGTAAGCATATGATTTGTAAAGTTGCAGGCAAAAACAGCAGAAAGATGAAGTATTCTTCTTTGCTCAGCATCTAATAAATGTACTTCTCCACCAATTGATTCTGCGAGTGTTTTGAGAATGGCAGCTGATATATCATCGGAACATTCAAGTAAGAAAGGGAGATCAATGAAGTTTATTTTCCTGCCTTTGGAGAAAGTCTGCAAAGGGTAAAGAATGCCTTTGTGTCCGAAATGTTCAGGAAAAACATCGAGGCCAATACTGCCGGCAGTATGCGCCACCACAGCTTCATTGCTGCACCTGATTGATTCCAACACTTTTTCTAAATTACGGTCGGGAACAGCGACAATTATAACTTTTGAAGTAACAGGAAATAAAAGATCACGTGACCATGATGCTTTACAGGAACCGGCTAAAGCTTTGCCACTGACCTCGCTCTCCGAAACAACAATATCTATTTTGTAACCGGCATGAAACAATTCTTTGCACAAAGCTTCTGCAACTCTTCCTGCCCCGGCAAAAGAAATGTTGTTCTGATACATCATTCAATTTTTCAGAAATATACAAAATTACCTGAATTTCTGATAAGGCAGAATGAAAGAAGATATATCTCTAATTCCGGGGAGTTGTAGAATTCAGATTAGTGCCAGTTCCCGGTTTGTCCTTGCCATAAAGATTCTGAAAGAGGTCAGTAACCTGGATATCATATGTCTTATATAAACTCTGATAGGCAGAATTGCTTGACTGATAAACATAATTGCAGTCCCAGTAAACATCTCCAGATACCTGCAATATATCACCTTGTTTGGCTTCAGCGAGTTTTGGAAACATCTGGGAAGGATTACAGAAAATATAAGTCGAATAAGTGTCACCTACTGTTTGCGCATAAATTGTACCTCCTCCGTCAGTCCATGTAATTGTGCAGGA
Source organism: Bacteroidales bacterium (assembly GCA_003157015.1). GTDB lineage: Bacteria > Bacteroidota > Bacteroidia > Bacteroidales > VadinHA17 > LD21. The sequence continues at coordinate 4,681 of PMIJ01000088.1, read as the reverse complement.
TGTTGAGGCAAAGGTTGATAGAACATCTTTCCCACAGCCGCATTTTGCCTGTTTCTTGCAACCTGAATATGAAAAAACCGGGGCTATTATAATTAATACGACAAAGATTCTTTTTATTGCATTTCCTCTCATTTGGGATAGGTCTTATTCTTTTATCTGTAATTAACGAACAAAGTAAACATTTATTTTATGCCTGGGCTGTCGGCCCGCCAAAATTTAAAGGCAGAGCCGGCCCTGATCCTTTGACCTCCTTGATTGTTCCATGGACAGATTCATACTTTGCTATGTTATCCTGAAGCGCTGCAACGAGTCTTTTTGCATGTTCAGGAGTAAGAATAATCCTCGATTTCACCTGAGCTTTAGGCACGCCCGGCATTATCCGCACAAAATCGATTACAAATTCAGAAGCTGAGTGAGTTATTACCGCAAGATTGGAATAGGTTCCCTGTCCAACTTCTTCGCTCAGTTCAATACTGATCTGTGTAGGGTTCTTGGGATCTGTCATTTATGTCAATTGTTAGTCCTATTTACCTGGTTCGGCTTCAGTTTCCTGTTCTACGCCAACAAGATTTTCATATTCTTCGAGTGATCCGACAATGATACCGTTATATTGCCTTTGGCCTGTTCCTGCAGGTATAAGGTGACCAACAATCACATTTTCTTTAAGTCCTTCCAGTCTGTCGATCTTACCTAATATAGCTGCCTCGTTCAATACTTTTGTTGTCTCCTGGAATGAAGCTGCAGAGAAGAAGCTCTTCGTCTGCAATGAAGCCCGGGTAATTCCCTGGAGAACCTGGCTTGAAGTTGCGGGTATAGCATCCCTGGCCTCTACAATCTTAAGGTCGCGACGCTTAAGAACAGAATTGTCATCTCTTAGCTTGCGGGCCGAAATGATCATCCCCGGTCGCAGGGTCTGAGAATCACCACCATCAATTATAACTTTCTTGCCATAGATCCAGTCATTCTCATCCATGAATTCAAGCTTATCAACAACCTGACGTTCAAGAAATTTAGTATCACCCGGATCGACGATCTCAACTTTACGCATCATCTGCCGTACAATTATCTCGAAGTGTTTGTCATTGATCTTAACACCCTGCAGACGGTACACTTCCTGGATCTCATTTACAATATACTCCTGAACTTTTGTAGGTCCTTTAATTGCAAGGATATCAGAAGGTGTAATAGCTCCATCGGAAAGCGGAACACCAGCTTTTACATAATCATTCTCCTGGACAAGTATCTGTTTTGACAATGGAACCAGGTATTTCTTGGTCTCATCTGTCTTTGATTTGATTGCGATTTCCCTGTTCCCTCTTTTTATTTTGCCGAAAGTAACTTCACCATCGATTTCAGATACTATTGCCGGATTGGATGGGTTACGTGCTTCGAAAAGCTCAGTAACACGCGGCAGACCACCGGTGATATCACCTGATTTCCCGACTGCACGTGGTATCTTGGCAAGTACTTCACCTGCTTCAACCATTTTATTTGTATCTACCACAAGGTGAGATCCTACCGGGAGGTTATATACCCTTAATTCTTCACCTTTTGGATTCAGGATTTTAATTGCAGGGTTCTTAGTTTTATCACGGCTTTCAATAATAACTTTCTCCTTAAATCCGGTCTGTTCGTCTGACTCTTCACGGAAAGTTATTCCTTCAATAAGAAAGTCATATCCGATCTTTCCTGACATTTCCGAAATAATGACAGCATTGAAAGGATCCCATTCACAAATAAGTTTTCCTTTTTCAATCTCCTGACCTGGTTTTATATAAAGCTTTGATCCATAAGGAATTGTATGTGTAGTGAGGGCAATACCGGTTTTCTTGTCAACGATTCTGAGTTCAGCAAGACGTCCGATTACTATATCTATATCACCTTTTTCGGCATCTTTTTTGGGAACGGTTCGAATCTCCTCAATTTCGGCGATACCACCGTAACGTGCAACAAGCCTCGATTCAGTAGTAATATTTGATGCTGTACCTCCGACATGGAATGTACGGAGTGTCAGCTGAGTTCCGGGTTCACCGATACTCTGAGCTGCAATTACACCAACAGCTTCACCCTTCTGAACCATGCGTCCGTTTGCCAGGTTACGACCGTAGCATTTGGCGCATACTCCCTTCTTGGATTCGCATGTGAGAACCGAACGGATCTCAACCTGCTCAATCGGCGAATCTTCAATTTTCTTAGCCAGGTCCTCGGTAAGTTCCTGTCCTGATTCGACGATTAATTCACCAGTTAAAGGATTATATATATTATGAACTGTAGTACGACCAAGAACTCTCTCGTATAATGATTCAACTACTTCTTCATTCTTTTTGATTGCTGTGGCAATAAGTCCGCGTAGCGTTCCGCAGTCTTCTTCATTTATTATGACATCCTGAGAAACGTCTACAAGACGTCGTGTAAGGTAACCTGCATCAGCTGTTTTCAGAGCCGTATCTGCAAGACCTTTACGAGCACCGTGAGTTGAGATAAAGTATTCAAGAACCGAAAGCCCTTCTTTAAAGTTCGAAAGGATAGGGTTTTCGATAATTTCAGAACCGGTAGCTCCTGATTTCTGAGGTTTAGCCATAAGACCCCTCATACCTGACAGCTGACGAATCTGTTCTTTTGAGCCCCTTGCGCCCGAGTCAAGCATCATGTAAACAGAATTAAATCCCTGCTTGTCAGTGGACAATTGCTTCATCAGGGTCTGGGTAAGCCTTGCATTAACATGTGTCCAGATATCAATTATCTGATTATAACGTTCGTTATTAGTAATGAAACCCATACTGTAGTTATTCAACACCTCTTCGACCTGTTCGTAACCTTCGGCAACGAATTTCGTTTTTTCTTCAGGTATAATCACATCGTCAAGGTTAAATGACAAGCCTCCTTTAAATGCGGAATAGAATCCAAGATTCTTAATATCATCAAGGAAATTTGCAGTTTTTGCAGTACCTGCAAGTTTAAGAACCCGTCCGATAATATCCCTTAGAGATTTTTTCGTAAGAATCTCATTGATGTAACCTACTTCTGTAGGTACAAACTGATTAAAAATAACTCTTCCGACAGTCGTTTCTATAAGATGGTTTATAAGTTCGCCATCTTTCCTGTCGAATGCTTTCACCTTTATATGAGCATGAAGGTCAATAACTCCTTCATTGTATGCAATGTTTACTTCCTGTGGTGAATAGAAAATCAGACCTTCACCTCTTACTTTTTCAGTTTCAGTGCTCTTACGGCCTTTGGTAATATAATAAAGACCAAGAACCATATCCTGGGAAGGAACGGTAATTGGCGCTCCGTTTGCAGGGTTCAGGATGTTATGTGATGCAAGCATAAGCATCTGAGCTTCGAGTACTGCACCATTGCCGAGCGGAAGGTGAACAGCCATCTGGTCNNGTCACCGTCGAAGTCAGCGTTGAAAGCAGTACAAACAAGCGGGTGCAGCTGAATAGCTTTTCCTTCAATAAGTTTCGGCTGAAATGCCTGAATACCCAGTCTGTGAAGTGTGGGAGCACGGTTAAGTAGAACCGGATGTCCCTTGAGTACGTTTTCAAGTATATCCCAAACAACAGGATCTTTCCTGTCAACTATTTTTTTTGCCGATTTTACAGTTTTAACAATACCGCGTTCAATCAATTTCCGGATTATGAATGGCTTGTAAAGTTCCGCTGCCATATCCTTAGGTAATCCGCATTCGTGCAGACCAAGTTCCGGACCAACAACTATAACGGAACGTGCAGAGTAGTCAACCCTCTTACCAAGCAGATTCTGACGGAACCTTCCCTGTTTCCCTTTCAGACTGTCGCTGAGTGATTTAAGAGGACGGTTAGCATCTGTTTTTACAGCATTTGCTTTTCTTGAATTATCGAACAGTGAATCAACTGCTTCCTGGAGCATACGTTTCTCATTACGCAGGATCACTTCAGGAGCTTTGATCTCGATAAGTCTTTTCAGACGGTTGTTTCTGATAATTACCCTTCTGTAAAGATCGTTAAGGTCACTGGTTGCAAACCTGCCGCCATCGAGAGGTACGAGAGGCCTCAATTCGGGCGGAATAACAGGAACAACTTTAATGATCATCCATTCAGGTTTGTTAACCTGCTTAGAATCTCTGAAGGCTTCAACAACCTGTAACCGTTTAAGAGCTTCATTTTTACGCTGTTGTGAAGTTTCTGTATTTGCCCTGTGACGCAGCGAATATGACATTTCGTCGAGATCAATACGACTGAGAAGCTTATATAAGGCTTCGGCACCCATATCAGCAACAAATTTGTCGGGATGATTATCTTCAAGATACTGGTTTTCTTTGGGAAGCGATTCAGTGATCTCAAGATATTCTTCTTCTGTAAGAAAATCAAGATACTTAACGCCATCCACAGCTTTTATGCCAGGATTTATAACGACATATCTCTCATAGTAGATAATTGAATCGAGCTTCTTGGTAGGAAGACCAAGAAGATATCCTATTTTATTTGGTAATGAACGGAAATACCAGATATGAGCAACAGGAACAACAAGTGAAATATGTCCCATCCTTTCCCTGCGCACCTTCTTTTCTGTTACTTCAACACCGCAACGGTCGCAAACTATGCCCTTATAACGGATTCTTTTATATTTTCCGCAATGACACTCATAATCCTTTACCGGCCCAAATATCCTCTCGCAGAATAATCCATCGCGCTCA
>PMIJ01000007.1 GCA_003157015.1 Bacteroidales bacterium | reverse complement strand
CCGAATTTCGGGTAGTATTATACAGTGCATTACAGGTATTTTGGAACAATTATCTGAGTATGCGTTTGAAATAATTGTTTCTGATGATCATTCCAAAGATAGCACTCAGAACATAATTAAGCTGTTAGCATTACAGAACCCTGCTATAATAAAATATGAACTCAATGAACAAAATCAGGGAATAGTAAAAAACATGTCTATATGCATAATAAATTAATGAAGTACTTTAAATATTTGCCAAATAATTGGGAAGAATCAAATGCAGAAACTAACAGAATAAATCTGAAATTGTCTCTAAAAACTGGTTTAGGGAAAGATATTGGTATAGAATCTTATAATCTGTTAAAGAACAGCAACAAATCTGATTTCGAGTGTCGATTAGCTTATTTCGACATAAAATATTCTTTTACTTCATTATTTATTAGAGGGATGTTATTTATACTGAAGACGGTAAAGAAGTATAATTTATATAATAAGGCTTATTGTTACTCATGCAAATTTCTCAGTAGGTTTACCAAGAGAGAAGTTTTTGATATTTTAATTTGTTGACCGAAGTTACTTACATTATTTTGTTCAAGTGATTTGATGTTGGGGGAAAGATTATTTGTCTATAAATTAGGCTATAATTTTGTTTCAATGTGTGATCGTTCATATAAGTCATTTTATTTACCCCACTCAAAGTGCAAAGCATATAATTGACTATCCTAGAAGGATAGCCCCATATCAATTTTTTTTTAAATCTAGATTCGCATTAATAGTTGTTAATTATGAGAATAAAATCACAAAATGAACCATTAGTTTCAGTTTTGGTTCCTTCATATAACCATGAGAAATATATTATCGAATGCATAAGTTCGATATTAAAACAAAATTATTGTAATTATGAGCTTTTAATAAGAGATGATGCTTCTTCTGATGAAACACCTTCATTATTAAAGCATTTCTTATCAACTTATGAAAATATCAAGAGTATTAGAATTATAGTAGAATATGGTAAGGAAAACATCGGAGTTATAAGCAGTCTTAATTATTTAATAAAACGTTCATCCGGTGAGATAATAATATTATGTGGCTCAGATGACGTTTTTTTACCAGGTAGAATAAATAGAGCTGTTGAAATGTACAATCAATATCCCAATTATGGTTTAGTGGCTATGAATGGCAAAGTTATTGATGAAAATGGAGAATTGAAAAGGGATTCTTTTTATACTAATAAAAGTAAAAATAATTTATTTTTCTTTAAGGATTTAACATATAAACAAATAATTGAGATTGGACTGGGTGGATTTGGAATGTCTTTTAAAAAAGACTTATTGAAGGTAATTAATTATCAATTACCTGATTCATTACTTTTTGAAGATGGTTATCTTTCATTTTTGGCTGCGATTCAAAATGGGATAATACTTGAGTATAATCCATTTATTCTTTACAGGCGCACAACGAATAGCCTTTCTGGATATGATTTACAATTGAATTCTGTAAAAACTGTAGAAAAAGAAATCAAATTTTGCAAATTTTTTTTAAGTTCTGAGGAAGCTAAATTGCAATTTTATTTAGAAAATAAAATTCAAACTAAAAATCGGGGAAAAGCGCTTCATTTATTAATGCAAAGAATAATTTGTTTACAAATAAAAATAGCATTTACTGAAAACAAGCCAATTTTACAATTATGGATTAAACTTCTATGGCATTTAATTTTTGTTCCCAAAACAAAAGGATCTATCAAAATTTTATTGTTTAGTCTCAATAATTCTTGGTTAACTGAACTGATGGTTCTAGATTATAGAAGAAGAGCTAAAATTTTTGAATAGAAATTATTCTCAAAGATTTTCTTAATAAATATTAAATTTATGAAAGTTATAAGAAAACATTTATTTCATTTATATTAGTTACTATATATATTGATATATAGAATATTGTATTTAATAAAGCATATTTATTTAGCAAGAAACGTTGAATTTACCAAGCAGACAATTTTTGGATCAAATATTAAAATACATAAAAATGTGCAAATTAAAAACTCTAGAATTGGAACAGGAACATATATAGGTTGGAATTCAAATTATAATGGCTGTAGGATTGGAAGATTTTGTTCAATTGCTCCTTATTCCGAGGTAATTTATGGTCGCCATCCATCAAAAGAATTTGTTTCTACACATCCAGTTTTTTCACTAAATCAACAAGCAGGCTTGACTTTTGTAAATAAGACACTATTTGAGGAAAATTTATTTGCTGATAATACTAATAGAACTAGTGTAATTATAGGTGATGACGTTTGGATTGGTTATGGAGATAATATTTTAGAAGGAATAACTATTGGTGATGGAGCTATTATTGCTTCAGGATAGGTAGTTACAAAAAATGTAGATCCTTATGCTATTGTGGGTGGAGTACCAGCTAAATTAATTGATTATAGATTTACAAAAGATGAGATTGATTATTTATTGAGTCTTAAACTTTGGGAAAGAGACTTTTCTTGGATAAAAAGAAACGCAAATTTATTCAGACATATTAAATATTTTAAAGATTTAGTTAATTGTTAAAACAGGAATGTACCCAGACAAATATTTATTTTAAAAATATAACTAATATTTTATTCCATTACCATGAACATATTAATTTGGTTTTACAAAATAAGAAACAAAATAAATACTTTAAAATACGAGTACTACCTCAAATTAAGATACCCAAATCTCATTATGGGCAAGAACAGCTTGATATTTGGTAAATTACTATTATCTATAGATCGTGAATCTGACGTAAGGCTTGGAGATAATATTATTTTCAGGTCTGCCACAAAATATAACTTTGTAGGAATTAATAAGCCAGTATCCATTGCGGTCAATAAAAATGCTGAGCTTTCGATCGGAGATAATTGCGGGTTTTCAGGTACATCAATCTATGTTTCACAAAAATTAGTAATTGGTAAATATTGCAATTTTGGAGGAAACACTGCTATTTGGGATACCGATTTTCATCCACTAGAGTTTAAAGCCCGAAGATTTTATGAGGTATCAAAAATTTTTACCTCTCCTATTGTAATTGGCAACGATGTTTTTGTTGGTGCAAATTCAATTATTTTAAAGGGAGTTACAATTGGTGATCGGGCAATTATTGGAGCTGGTAGCATTGTTACTAAAGATATACCAAAAGATGAAGTATGGGCTGGAAATCCTGCCAAATTTATAAGAAAAATAAAACTCGAAATAAAATAGATGCAATTCTTCTATCTTTTACTATCGATCTATTTCGGTCGTAAGAACCCGTTATATTACTTGATTTTCCCTATTGCATTGGTATCCGGTCCCGGGGCATTTATCGATCCCAGAACGGTATTGTTTGCAGCTGATGTATTTCTTATAGGTAAAAACATGTACAAAGATGTGATAATCATTTATTTGCTCTTTGTTGTTTTCTCTTTGCGCAAGCAGTGGTCTGCTAATTTGTTGCTAAAAACGCCTATGCTGTTGTATGGTTTGTTTATCATGGTTCTGATTTTTCTAACATTTGGAGCTTCAGGAACAAATTATGAAGCTGTTTACGTCATGCGCTTGTTTATCTACACGGTATTAGGCTATTTTTTGTTGATCCTTATTTTCTCAACAGCTGACACCCGGCAGTTTATCTCATTCATTAACATTTTATTTGTTGCAACAGGCATTTTATCAATCTTTTATGTGATTAACTCGGCTAATATTTTCCCCATCTTTTACCAGGGAAATTTATATGAGGCGATTGATATGGGGCAAGTCAGTTTTTATCGCGATTTTAGTACTATGCCTTATTTCAGCCATCTTCTTTTTATCCTGGCATTTTCGCTAACAGTTTTTAAGTCAAAAGATTGCAACCGGTTAGCTGTATCATTTGTCCTGGTTACGTATCCTTTTGTACTGTTATATACATTTACCCGTTCATTGTTAGCCGCTACGGTGATTGAATGTGCAATTATAATTTTGACTTTGGTTATAAAAAGCCCGGGACGCATTTTTAGAACTTCAACCATTATTATCGCAGTAGCATGTTTGTCAATATTTTGGATTGTTCAGGCAAAATTCAAAAGCCAGTTAAGTTATTTTACACAACGGGTAGAGTCTGCTAAAAACGAAGGTGCTAATGATGAGAATGTCAATATTCGACTTGCTTATCACTTAAAAGCTTATGAGATTGTAAATGAAAACCATTGCTTATTATTTGGTGGCGGTATAAATAAAAAATACGAACCAGAAATGGCAAGGATAGGAGCATGGATCGCTGATTCAACCATTCCGTTTTTTCTTATTTATACAGGTTTAATCGGTGTGGTTTTTTACTACTTTATTGGTTTCTATTTTTTGTTCAGGACCATTTTTTTTATCCGGAACCAATTTAATCCGTTTTCATTGGCATTACTCGCTCTTATGCTCTCCTCATTGTTTTCAAGCTTGTTAATGGGAGGCTATTCATGGGGAGATCCGTTTATTTTTTTCCCGTTTGTTTTGGTCATAACAATAGAAAACTTGATTACAAAAGAAAATATACTTATGGTAATATAGTTAGTCAACTTATGGACAATAAAATTCAAGTTAGTTTTTAGTATCCTTAATATTATTGAGATCAGAACAAAATAATCATTTAATGGAAAATCAATTTAATCCACTTGTTACGATCGTTACTCCCTCCTTCAATCAGGGGCAGTTTATAGAAGAGACTATCTTAAGCGTATTGAACCAGACGTATAAAAATATCCAGTACATTATAGTAGATGGCGGGTCCACCGATAAAACAATGGAGGTGGTCAACAAATACGGGGACCGCATCGACATAATTATCCACGAGAACGACAAAGGTCAGGCCGATGCTATTAACAAAGGATTCAGACTGGCTAAAGGCGAATTGATTGGGTGGATCAATTCTGATGATATTTTGTACCCGGATTGTTTAGAGAAAATAGTCGTATTATACAATGAAAATTCTGATGCTGCAATTTATTATCATAGTATAAATAATAAGATAGATGAGTTAAGTAATGTAATTAAAACATATCAGCATATTATTCCGGATCGTAATCATTTGTTAAAGAATAATTATAATGTAGTGCAGCCGGGTTCTTTCTACAATAGGACTTTAGTTGAAAAAGTAGGATTTCTGAATATTGAAAATCATTATTGTATGGACCTGGATTTATGGTTAAGTTTGCTAAAATATGGTTCAATTCTATATACATACGATAAGCCACATTCAGGATTTAGAATTTATTCAGGCACTAAGACTGATACCGGTAAAGAAAAGTTTTTAAAGAATATTTATTCTGTTTTGGTGAAGCATGGCGCTAAATGTTACTATCCCACAATTTGGCGTCGTATTTATACCTATTGGTTTAAGGTCTTAATCAAGAATATGATTGTTAGATGAAAATAGTTCATATAATATTTGCATTACAAACTGGTGGTTCTGAGACCATGTTGGTTGATATTGTTAACGAACAGGTGCTTAAGGTTGATGTAAACCTGGTTATAATTAACGATAGTTATAACAAAGAACTTGTTCAGCAAATTGATAATAAGGTTAAAGTATATTTCATCAATCGCAAAGAAGGAAGCAGGAATCCATTCAGTGTAATCAAACTAAATGCGTTATTATATTACTTAAATGCAGATATTATTCACTGCCATAATCATAACATAATA